>JANPNU010000124.1:0-4837 GCA_031427615.1 Burkholderiales bacterium | reverse complement strand
CCGACACGCCGGCGCATATCTGGATCGAGAAGCAACGACTCCATCACAGCGGCAATTTTTAGCGGATCGCGGCCGTCACTCAACATAATGGTCTCGCCGTTTACCAGTTTCGCGCTCCCAAGAAGATCACTTGGAACGTTGGCGATGACCGGGAGGCCCAGTAGCATTGCTTCCAGCGTAGCGGTTCCCAATCCCAGATAACGACCGGACAGCGAAACGAAAAAGGCCGTACTTCGCATCATCTCTTCGAGGACGACCTCATGGGGCTGCTCGCCAGCAAAGTCAATCTTGGCAGACAAGCCAAGCGACTGAATAAGCTCTATAGTCCCCGGGTAATAAACGTGTCCAACAATTTTGAGCCGGAGCTGCGGAAACTTGCTAGCCAGCATGGCGAATGCATGCACCAAAGGGAAAAAATTCCTCTGCTCCGTAACAGCACCCACGCCGAGTATCTGGGCGCAGGCACCGTAATCATGGACATGAGAGAACAGTCGATCCTCGTCGCCATTCACACCGAAGTTCACTATCGCTGTTTTACGGGTAACGCGACTTCCATGGATCTCTGACAAATATCGCAATATTTCACGATCCCACGCGATGATTTTTTTACAGGAGGGAAACACCAACCATCCGCAAATAATTCGGTCCAAAAAATTTAGCACTCGATCCCGCTTGGGGTTAGCAGACTGCAACTGAGTACCTACTGAACAAACGACTGGTATCCCCGACAGTCTAGCGGCCACGATCGCGGGGAAAACGATATCGAGGTAGTGATTGACGACAAAAACAACGTCCGGCTTGAACTCTTTGCAAACACGGTGAAGCCGCAGGTAGCTTGACGGAAACAGCGAAGTGAATCGGAGGTGATTGAAGAAGTTCTTGAGCGGCACCCTAAACGCCGCAAGTTTCATTAGCACCAGTTTGTCGGTTTTCCCCGTGCTGCCGTTATCGCTCGTTTCAACGGTTACGACCCCGACCTCATTTCCCGCAGCCTTTAACGCATGCGCCAAGTTATAAGTATAAAAAGAGGTGCCAGTCCTGATGGGCGGATACATTGCAGAAACAATGACGATTTTCACAATGAGTCCAAAAGAAGATAGGCGGAAATACTGGGAATACGGTAACAGTGGCGTAACGCGGGAATAAAAACAAGAGTATTGATTTTACTTGCGGATCAGGCAGTCCCGACAACGCGACATGGGGTTCCAAAAGCCTTCATCCCAGCCGGCACACTCGACAAAACCAGACTGTTGGCCCCAATCACAGATCCATCGCCGATGGTCACGCCCTTTGCGATGATGGTGTTGGGGCCGATGTAGCAACGATTTCCGATCGCTGTCGGCGAGCGCTCCGCCTCAGCAGCACCGGCGGAAAGCGTTCTCTGAACCGTGTCATGCGTATAAACATGTACACCGGCTGAAATACAGCACCAATCGCCGATGGACAGTCGCCCGCTTCCGTCAAGCAAGGTAAAAGGCCCAATCCATGTATTAACGCCTACGTTAACCTCGCCAAGAACCAGACTGCTGTCGTATATACTTGTTCCCTCGCCAAAACCAAGCTCTCTAGCCTTCTCCCAACGGTCAATGACATAGTCGCCAAAAGGCAGGGTGCGATTGTGCTTGGCATGGAGGCGGCGGCGTGCAGCAGTCCAATTCGACCGTAACCAAAGCATCACCTGTTCGGAAATTTCAAACATCGCTCTGCATCTCCATGCGAATGCGGAAAATTACAATAGCGCCCAAGAGCAACCAACACTGATTCACTTTACCTGCTTCCAGGCGAGGACATCAAAGGTGCGTTGCTTCTAGGACGGCTTGTTCGAGGGCCAGGGATACCTGCTTTTGATCGCCGGGCGTCATACGTCCATGCAATGGCAACACCAAGCCATCGTTATAGAGCTTGGTTGATACGGGACAACTTGTCGCATCAACGTGATACTCGCCCTGAAAATAGCTAAGGCAATTCAGAGCGTGCGCACCGAGATTAACTTCGACACCACGCTCAATCATCAGCCTTTTGACCGGCTCCCGCGTACCGTCCGCAAGCACCACCATAAAGCTCTGCCACGAGTGGCCGCCGCTGATTTGCGGCAAGATGATGCTTTCATTGCCCTGCAGCAGGGCGCAATAAGTCCCGACCATTTCCTTGCGCAATGCAAGCTCTTGCCCGAACCGGGATATCTGGTTGATACCGAGCGCGGCCTGGAAGTTGGTCAGCCGGTAGTTCAGTCCCGCCTCGGTGAAGTCCATGCGCCCGTTAACGGGCTGGGTCCCATGGTTTCTCAGGCGTTTGGACAGCGTTATCAGGTCGACGTTGCGCGACATCATCGCGCCACCCTCGCCGGTTGTGATGGCCTTGCGCGGATGAAAGGAGAAGCAGGCCATGTCGCTGTAGTAGCCCGGATGAAAACCATCCGCGATGGTGCCGAGGGCACAGGCGGCGTCTTCGATGACCCTAATGCCGCGGCTTGCGGCTAGCTCCGCAATGCGTTTGACCTCCACCGGAAAGCCGAACTCGTGCACCAGCATGATGGCCTTGATGTCCCGGCCCCCGGGAGAGGAAAGCACCTTTTCCACGGTTTCCGGCGTGACGACATAGCTCCGGGGATCAACATCGCACAGAACCACGGTAGCGCCGACCAGCTCGACGACGTTGGCGGTGGCCGGGTAGGTAAAGGCCGGCACCAGAACCTTGTCGCCGGGGCCGATCCCCAGTGCAAGCAGCGCAAGGTGCAAGGCGGCGGTTCCCGACGACACGGTGGCGCAATAGGGAATGCCCGAGAACGCCACCAACGCCGCTTCAAATTCTTCAACGGCCTTTCCCTGGACGAGCTGGCCGCTCCTGACGACCTCGACCATGCGGGCGATGTCGTCATCACGAATATCGGGGACAGCCAGCCGAATCACAGCAGGTTCATCCGGAACCAGGCGGCCGTTTTCTGCACACCCTCTTCGAGGTCAACTTTGGCGGAGAAGCCCAGCAACTCTTTGGCCTTGGCGGTTTCGGGGATGCGCAGCTCGATATCGGCGGATAGCGCCGGCTTGAATTCGATTTTGGATTTAGATCCGAGCACGCGGCAGACGGCCTCGGCGAGGCCGAAGATGGTCGTCACCGCCCGAGCATTGCCCACGTTGAACGACTCGCCAATGGCGCGCTTGTCTTCAAGCGCCAGCATCAGGCATTCGACCATGTCGTCGATATAGCACCATGCGCGGATCTGTGTGCCGTCGCCGTAGATGGTGATGGGTTCATTTTTCAGTGCACGGCGGACAAATATCTGCAGCGCGCCTTCACCCGTCTGGCCGGGTCCGTAGACATTGAAGGGGCGCACCGTCACCACGGGAAGGCCGAATTCCTTGAAATACGAATGTGCAAGATGTTCCCCGGCCAGCTTGCTGACGGCATAGACCCAACGCGCCTCGCCTGCGGAACCGGCCACCGTTTGGGTTGTTTCCGAAACGCGATAAGCCATCGAGCCGAACACTTCCGACGTTGAGAAGTCCAGGACACGGTCCTTGATCTTGTTTTGGTGCGCCGCCTTGAGCACGTTGGCCGTGCCTATCATGTTGACCTCCATGGTCCGCACGGGCGACTTGATCACCGTGTCGATACCGGCGATGGCGGCGGCGTGCACCACGATGTCAGAGCCGACCATCGCGTGACTCACAGCATTGAAGTCAAGAACATCGCCCTGGATCAAGCTGATGTTTTTATTTTTGCCTAGCTCCGAGTGCTGCAGCGTATTGCGGTCAAGGTTGTCGAAAAGCACGATTTGGTTATCAGCGCAAAGGCGAGACGCCAACGTCGAACCAATGAAGCCAGCGCCACCAGTGATAAATATTTTTTTGTTATGAATTGACATGTTTTGACTAAGGTAAAAAAGATGGGTACAAATACGATAACGCAATGGCCATACAGCTGACCCTGAGTGTTTTTTAAAGCTGGCAAATGTGGATTTTACGCTTGCTTTAAAACTGGTTGAACGCTTATGGACAAGGCAGAAAGTACCTCATCAAGCATTTTTACAATTAGCGCGATGTTCGAATGACTAAGCTGCGGCGATATAGGTAAACTCATTACGGTTCTGGCAGCAACATCGCTGAAAGGCGTGCATTCAGGGCAGCACAGATGCTTATAAGCGGGCTGCATGTTTAATGACAGTGGGTAGTGAGTCGCAGTAGGCACACCCTTCGCTTTCAGGAGCTGCTGCACCGCAGCCCGGTTTTCTACGATTACCGTAAATTGTCCCCACACGCAATCGCGGTCGGGGCGAACGGTGATCAGTTTTAGGTTTAAGCCTGCATCAGTAATCATCTTCCGGTATTGATCGCCCAGGGCCAAGCGCTGCTCAATCTCCCAGTCAAAGCGCTCGAGCTTGGCCAGTACCACAGCGCATTGCATGGTGTCCATACGGCCACCCACGCCCACACGCGTGTGGTAGTACCTGTGCTCCTGGCCGTGTACGCGTATCTCGCGCATGGCTTTGGCCAATGCGTCGTCGTTGGTAAAAATGGCACCACCGTCGCCGTAGCAACCCAGTGGCTTGCTGGGGAAAAAGCTGGTGCAGCCAATGGTTGATAGATTGCAGCTTTTGCGATTGACGCCGCTTGTACCGCTGTAGCTGGCGCCAAAGCTTTGGGCTGCGTCTTCAATGACCGGGATGTTGCCGTGCCTGGCTGCCAAGGCGTTAATCTCGTCCATGTCACACACCTGCCCGTACAGTGACACGGGCATGATGGCTTTGGTGCGGGGGGTGATTTTGGCTTCAATCAGAGATGCGTCTATCAGACACGTGTCGCGCTCGATGTCTACAAAAATTGGGGTGGCACCAACC
>JANPNU010000123.1:0-3374 GCA_031427615.1 Burkholderiales bacterium | reverse complement strand
ATTTCAGTGGTACCACGCAATTGACGCTTGGACTTGGTGGTCTTCTTGGTCAAAATGTGGCGCTTAAACGCTTGTGAGCGCTTGATTGAGCCCGATCCTCTCGGTTTAAAGCGCTTGGCTGCGCCGCTCTTGGTCTTCATTTTTGGCATGTTCATTCCTTGGGTTGCCTTACCGCAGCAGGTGGTGGATCCTTTCCACACTTTGAACCTGAAGTCGGCTTGTTTGCTACTTTTTAATGCTTTGCATCTTGGCCTGCCGGAGGATGCGCTCCTTAAATTTTCTTCTTTGGACCAACCATCATGACCATCTGACGGCCTTCCATTTTTGGAAATTGTTCAATTTGGCCAATTTCCGTCAAATCTGCTTCAACACGTTTCAACAACTGAAATCCCAGTTCTTGATGTGCCATTTCACGCCCGCGAAATCGGAGGGTGATTTTGGTTTTATCGCCCTCTTCCAGAAACCGTTTCAGATTGCGCACTTTGATGTTGTAGTCACCATCATCTGTGCCGGGCCGAAATTTAACTTCCTTCACCTGAATTTGTTTCTGCTTCAGTTTGGCTTCATGGGCTTTTTTCGCTTCGCGGTATTTAAATTTGCCGTAATCCATGATTCGGCAAACCGGTGGTTTCGCCGTTGGGGCGATTTCCACCAAATCCAACTCCGCAGTTTCGGCGCGCTGTTGAGCATCACCCATGCTTACTATGCCAAGTTGCTCGCCCTCTGGGCCAAGCAATCGAACCTCGGTAACACCACGTATTTCCGAATTGATTCGAACGTCTTTATCGGTAGCGATAAAACTCTCCTAAAACATTAACGACAATCTTGGGCCGCCAACGATGGCCGCCTCAAGGATGAACCCCAAATGGGGAATAGCTTCAGCGCAACAGAACCCGCATCGGCTATTGTTTGGCCGACACTTCATCCATTGCGCGGGATATAAATGCCTCGATCGTCATTGGGGGGAGATTTTCACCGCCACCTTTGCCGTCTCGAATCCGTGCTGTCACGGTACCAGCGCCCATTTCTTTATCACCAAGAACCAGCTGATAAGGAATTTTTTGAACGCTATGTTCCCGTATTTTATAGGAAATTTTCTCATTTCGCAAATCTGCCTGCGCCCGAATACCCGCCGCCTTTAGGGCATTGACCACCTTGGAAACGTAAGCCGCCTGATTCTCGGTCACATTCATGGCAACCACTTGGACAGGCGCTAACCAAAGTGGCATTGACCCGGCATGGTTTTCAATCAAAATACCGATAAACCGCTCCAACGAGCCAACAATTGCCCGATGCAACATGACCGGCGCCACGCGATTGCTATGCGCGTCAACATACTCGCCACCCAGACGGCTGGCGGTATTGTAGTCAACCTGCATGGTCCCGCACTGCCAGGATCGGCCGATTGAGTCCTTTAAGTGGTACTCAATTTTTGGGCCGTAGAACGCGCCCTCGCCGGGCAATTCCTGCCAAGTGACGCCGCATGAACGCAGCGCATCCCGCAATGCGTTTTCGGCGCTGTCCCAAGTTTCATCGGTGCCGACCCGTTTATCCGGGCGCAGGGCAATTTTGATGGCGACATCTTTGAAGCCAAAATCCTGATACACGGCCAGAGCCTGCTGATTAAAAGCGGTACATTCGGCTTGAATTTGCGCTTCGCTACAAAATATATGGCCATCATCCTGAACAAAACCCCGTACCCGCATGATGCCGTGCAACGCGCCCGATGGTTCATTGCGATGACAGGAGCCAAACTCGCCATACCGCAATGGTAAATCCCGATAGGAACGTAAGTCCGAGTTAAATACCATCACATGCCCTGGGCAATTCATTGGCTTGATGCCGTATTGGTGTTTTTCGGACTCAGTCGTAAACATATTGTCCTGATAGTTATCCCAATGTCCGGTGCGCTCCCAAAGTGAACGATTGAGAATCTGCGGACATTTGATTTCCTGATACCCGTTTTGCTGATAAACGCGGCGCATATGTTGTTCGACCTGCTGCCAAATCGACCAGCCCTTCGGGTGCCAAAACACCATGCCCGGCGCTTCTTCCTGCATATGGAACAGGTCCAAAAGCTTGCCGAGTTTCCGGTGATCGCGTTTTTCAGCTTCTTCGAGCATGTGCAGGTACTGCTCCTGGTCTTCCTTCTTTGCCCAGGCCGTGCCGTAAATGCGTTGCAGCATTTCGTTTTTAGCGTCGCCCCGCCAATAGGCACCGGCAACCTTCATCACCTTGAATACTTTCAGCTTGCCAGTTGACGGCACATGCGGGCCACGGCACAAATCGGTGAATTCCCCCTCAGTGTAAAGCGACACGTCCTGATCGGCCGGAATACTTTCAATGATTTCCGCTTTGTAGGCCTCGCCAATTCCCTTGAAATACGCCACGGCCTCATCGCGTGGCAACACCCGACGGGTTACTTTTTCGTCCTTCTTAACCAACTCAGCCATTTTTTTCTCGATGGCGATTAAATCTTCGGGTGTAAAGGGGCGTTTGTAGGCGAAGTCATAATAAAAACCGTTTTCAATGACCGGGCCAATGGTGACCTGCGCCTCGGGGAATAAAGTCTTGACCGCATAGGCAAGCAAATGGGCGGTCGAATGACGGATCACCTCAAGCCCCTCCGCATCTTTCTCGGTAATGATCGCCAACGCTGCGTCTCGTTCAATCAAAAAGCTGGTGTCAACCACCATGCCATCCACTTTTCCAGCCAGTGCCGCCTTGGCAAGTCCGGCACCAATGCTGGCGGCAACGTCGGCAACGGTCACCGGATGGTCAAATTGGCGGACGGATTGGTCTGGGAGTGTAATGGTGATCATTTTTAGAAACCTCATGAATCTGCGAGTTGGCTGGTGCACATGCGAATAGGAGCGACAAAAACAAAAAGCGCGGCTGTTGCCGCGCTTTTTTGATGGACAAGACGAATACACGCCGCGCGGCTAGCGAATCAAACCTTTTTGCGTAGTCAGCGGTGTCATAACCATTTTTCGTCTTCTTCATTAATTGGTAGGCGCAATTGGACTCGAACCAACGACCCCCACCATGTCAAGGTGGTGCTCTAACCAGCTGAGCTATGCGCCTAAAGTCTCAAATGCTCACTGCAAACATCACCTTTTTCATCACTGAAGTTGGTGCGCTTCTAGCCAAAATCGACAGGGCGAATGATAGCACAATCGGCTGCTATTCGAGCAATGGTGGTGTTTCGAAATATGGAATTTTTCAGAAGCTGAACCTGCCTGTTGCCGTATGAATAGCGGCAACACAAACGTTTTGTTCTCATCGAGCCAAAATCGAGCCAAAGGGTTGCCCGGTATTTGCCAACTCGCGGCGACAACCACCCGCGGTTAAACCGAGATTTTCCATTAGGCGTC
>JANPNU010000122.1:0-3037 GCA_031427615.1 Burkholderiales bacterium | reverse complement strand
GGTGTGGTAACGCGGTCGCATTTCTGCCGCGCCAGTCATCATGCGTAAGCCTGCGCCGTCCTCGACGATGCAGTCGTCTGTGTAACAAGCCATAAAAGCATCAACATCGTGTGCGTTGTAGGCGGCAAGTTGGGCGGCAACCGGATCGATCACGTTATTCACTCCGCAAAAATTGCCCACTGCGCCGGCCACATTTCGGTCGGTGTGCGTTTGAAACCGGATTTGGCAAACTGGTGCCAACGACCGACAATAAAGGACATGAGTGCGTTGGCATAGGCATTGGGATCAAGCGATGCATGCAATTGGCCGCCGGCCGCGGCGAGCCGGGTGCTTTGCCGCAACGATGCTTCCAGCCGGTCGTGAAGTTGATTCATGCGCACCTGCAGCCGGTCGTCTTCATTGACCAAAGCGTCACCGATCAACACCCTGGTCATGCCGATATTTTTTTGGGCAAAGGTCAATAACATCACCACAATGGCCTCAACCTGCTTGAGTCCATCGGTCTCATCTTTCTGGATTTTATTCACCAGGGAAAATACCGTCTCCTCAATAAATTCAATCAAGCCTTCAAACATCTGCGCCTTGCTGGCGAAATGCCGATACAGCGCGGCTTCGGACACATCAAGTTTTTTTGCCAGTAGCGCAGTGGTGATTTTTTCGCCTTTGGGTTGTTCCAACATCTCCGCCAGCGTATGTAATATTGCGCGCCGACGTTCACCCGGTTCTGGTTTTGGCATGTGAATCTCCCTGCTGTTGTTGTTTGCGGTTAACGTCGGCCGCCGAGTATTGAGCCCAATACCCCGCGAATGATTCTACGTCCTGCCTCTGATGCCATGGCGCGTGCAGCCGATTTCATGGCCGCCTCGACCACACCTTCGCGTGAAGATTTTCCGCCGCCTGTCCCCGGCAGGCCAATTTTTGAAAACAGGTCACTGATGCCTCCGCCACTGCTGTTGTCTCTGTTGGTAGCAGTGGCTGAATCCCCGCCGGGACGCGCTGCCAGCTTTTCAAAGGCCGACTCACGATCGACTGCCTTTTCATAAACACCGGCCACCAGCGATGTCGTTAATAGTGATTTGCGCATTTCTGCTGTGATCGGCCCTATTTGCGATTGCGGTGGGCAGACATACGCCCGTTCAACAATACTTGGCCGGCCTTTTTCATCCAAAAACGAGACCAGTGCCTCGCCGACGCCCATTTCGGTAATGACGTCGGCGACATTTAACGACGGATTTTCACGAAAAGTCTCGGCGGCAGCGCGAACCGCTTTTTGGTCACGCGGTGTATAGGCGCGCAGGGCATGTTGTACACGATTTCCCAGCTGTCCCAACACCGTATCCGGGATATCCAGGGGATTTTGCGTCACAAAATAGACGCCAACCCCCTTCGAACGAACCAAACGCACGACCTGTTCGATCTTTTCCAGCAACTCTTTTGGCGCTTCGTTAAACAAGAGGTGCGCTTCATCAAAGAAGAACACTAATTTGGGTTTGTCTCGATCACCCACTTCCGGCAAATTTTCGTAAAGCTCGGACATCATCCACAAAAGAAACGTTGAATATAAACGCGGACTCGACAGCAATTTGTCGGCGGCAAGAATATTGATCACCCCTCTGCCGTTGTCGGTTTGCATCAAGTCGTCCAGCGCCAAGGCCGGTTCACCAAAAAATTTGTCGCCGCCTTGTTGTTCCAACAGCAGTAACCCGCGCTGAATCGCGCCGATTGATGCCGAGGAAACGTTGCCGTAACGGGTGGTGAATTGACTGGCATTCTCCCCGACGTAGGACAGGGCGGCGCGCAGGTCCTTCAAATCCAGCAGCAGCAGTCCACTATCGTCGGCAATTTTAAACACCATTGCCAATACGCCTTCCTGGGTGTCGTTCAAGTTAAATATGCGCGCCAATAATAACGGGCCCATTTCTGAAATTGTGGTCCGTACCGGGTGGCCCTGTTCGCCAAACACATCCCAAATCGTTGTCGGGCAACCGGCGGGCGTAAAATCCAGTCCAAGCAGCTTGCGGCGAGCGTCAATTTTTTCGTGCGGCTGTGCGGGCTGGGAAATGCCGGTTAAATCGCCCTTTACGTCCGCCATAAAAACCGGCACGCCAATATTCGAGAAGTGTTCGGCCAGGACCTGTAGCGTGACAGTCTTGCCGGTGCCGGTGGCACCGGCAATCAGCCCGTGCCGGTTGGCCATGCCTGGCAATAACAACAGATCAGACAGGGGTTGGGCGCAGGTTTTGGCAATGAGTAATGGACTGGACATGAAACACTTTCGATTGGCGGGGTGTCGTCACAACCGTGCATTCACAACCGGCGGTTGATTGAATCGGCATATGAGATGCGACGTGAGTGAATGTTAACATTGCATCTTTGGTTTTGCGGCGGACCATCACCTTGTTTGGTTTTCGCTGCATGGCAACAATATTCGAGGAGCATGACGTGGCTGGACACTCAAAATGGGCCAATATTCAACACCGCAAGGGACGCCAAGACGTCAAACGCGGCAAAATTTTTACGCGCCTGATCAAAGAAATTACCGTGGCCGCACGATTAGGCGGTGGGGAGCAGGACACCAATCCGCGCCTGCGCCTGGCAATGGACAAGGCGTTTGAAAACAATATGCCCAAAGACACGGTTGAGCGCGCGGTCAAGCGCGGCTCGGGTGACCTTGAGGGTGTGAATTACGAAGAGATTCGTTATGAGGGTTACGGCATTGGTGGTGCGGCCATTATTGTTGACTGTATGACCGATAATCGCGTGCGCACGGTTGCGGAGGTGCGTTTTGCGTTTTCCAAATTTGGCGGCAATATGGGCGCCGAAGGCTCGGTCGCCTTTTTGTTCAAACATTGCGGCACCATGTTATTTGCACCCGGCACCAACGAAGAAAAGCTGATGGAAGCAGCGATTGATGCCGGTGCCGAAGACGTGGTGACCAATGAGGATGGCAGCATTGAGGTCCTTTCCGCTGCGCATGATTTTCACACAGTGAAGGCGGGCATCGAGAAAGCCGGGTTCAAGCCGGAGATCGCCGAAG
>JANPNU010000121.1:0-3831 GCA_031427615.1 Burkholderiales bacterium | reverse complement strand
AGATTGTCGAGCGCGGGCATGGTCAACCAAAATGTGCCGCATCGCTTGCGCCGCCACGCCGAAAAAATGCGCCTGATTTTGAAACTGAACCGCCGAGCCGTCCCTATGTGCCACCGCCATATTTCCCGCGAATGGTTTTCCGAGCCATTTGTCCTCAGCGCGGTATAACGCAACCATGACATTGCCCTTGTCGCCGGTGCCCGTCATTTCAACTGTCAAATCTGCGGCGACCGCCGTGAAGATGGTGCCGAAGGAAATGGCGGCGATTAGCGTCATGGTTGCCAAAGCGGTTTGTGAGGGTGTCTTCATGTCGGATTCCTGTTTGGTTGTGGTCGGACAATCGATGCGCCGACCAAGTCGCATGCTGCCGAGTGTGCTCGGGCGTCCGTCAAATTGGCGGCGAATGCGACGATTGGGCAAAACACGGCGCGAACAGCGCGAACCGGGGGGCAATAACGGCCCAGTCCAAATCACCGCTGCGTTTTTATTCGCCCGGGGATTCGGCGACACACAAAGCGCGGTAACATGGGTCGTCGCGCCTCGTCTGACGCGGATTTGCCATCACGTTAAAAGGAAAACCCATGACACTTTGCCCAATTGCGCTGGTATCAGGCTGCGCCAAATGCCCGATATTTAAAGTCTGTCCACTTAAGGGCGTAATCGGTGATTACGTTCAGCCGGATGACAAAAAAGCCGCCAGCGAACCAGACGCCGACAAGAAAAAATAGTAAAACTCGTTTATCGGCGCGGCGTTGCAGGCAAAAATGTTTGTAAGCGCCCGCCCAAAGCCATGTTTCACTTCAGAAACATTTGATACGCCGGATTCTTGGTTTCATCGACGTAGGCGTACCCGAGCGTTTTCAGGAATTTATCAAACTTGCCCTGCTCATTTTTTGGCACCTGCAAGCCGACCAAAATGCGCCCCACATCCGCGCCGTGATTGCGGTAGTGAAACAAGCTGATATTCCAGTTCGGCGACATGCCAGACAGAAAATTCATCAGCGCACCCGGCCGGTCTGGAAACTCAAATCGAAATATTTGTTCGTCGTGCGCCAGGGGTGAATGGCCACCAACCAGATGCCGCACGTGTAGTTTCGCCATTTCATCGTTGGATAAATCGATCGCCGGGAAGCCCTGCTTCTTAAAATGCGCAACCAGTTTTTTCGGCTCATTGCGCCCTTTGATGGCCACCCCCACAAACACATGCGCCTGTTTGGAGTCTGCGATGCGGTAAGTGAATTCGGTAATGTTGCGCGGACCAATGGTTTCACAAAATCGTTTAAAACTTCCGCGCGTTTCCGGCACGGTGACGGCCAGCAGCGCCTCATGATGTTCACCAACCATCGCCCGCTCAGCGACAAACCGTAGCCGGTCAAAATTCATATTGGCACCACAACAAATGGCGACAAAGGTTTTGTTTTTGACTTTGGTCGTTTCGATATAACGCCGAATACCCGCCAGCGCCAATCCACCGGACGGCTCCATGATGGAGCGGGTGTCTTGAAAAATATCCTTGATGGCCGCACAGATTTCGTCGGTTGTGACCAGCACCATTTCATCAACCAACTGTTGCGCCAGCCGAAACGTTTCTTCGCCGACTTCTTTCACTGCCACCCCATCGGCAAATAAATTCACATGGGAAAGTGTGACCCGTTTACCAGCTGCCAACGACGCGGCCATGGCATTCGAATCAACCGGCTCCACCCCGATGATTCTAGTCGTCGGCGACAGCGCCTTGATATAAGCGGCGATACCGGCAATCAAGCCGCCGCCGCCGACCGGCACAAACACCGCATCAATCGGGTGTTGGTACTGGCGCAAAATTTCCATGCCAATGGTGCCCTGACCGGCGATCACCAACGGATCATCGTAAGGGTGCACATAGGTCAGGTGTTTTTCTTTGGCCAGTTTTTTGGCGTAAATGCCGGCCTCATGGTAACTATCACCGTGCAGCAACACCGTTGCACCGCGCCGTTTTACCGCCTCAACCTTGATATCAGGTGTGGTGGTGGGCATGACAATCATGGCCTTGCAGCCGAGTTTCTCAGCAGCCAGCGCCACCCCCTGGGCGTGATTTCCGGCCGAGGCACAAATCACGCCGCGCTTTAATTCGGCTGGCGAGAGGTGCGCCATTTTGTTGTAGGCGCCACGCAGCTTGAACGAAAATACCGGTTGCAAATCTTCGCGTTTGAGCAAAATATGATTGTTCAACGCCTCTGAAATGCCGGCGGACCGCTCCAGCGGCGATTCGATGGCAACATCATAAACACGCGCTTGCAGAATTTTTTTCAGGTAATCGTTTTGCATAATTGGAAGGGTCGGGAGGGTGAGCCGGATTGCAGTAATTTGAAGGCAACAACCCCAATGTACCAAGAATTTCGTTATCCTAGCGGCATGGGACAAAATCTTGACCAAAATGCACTAAAGGCCGCTGCTGCTAAGGCGGCGATGGCCTATGTACCCGATGACGCGATCATTGGCGTGGGGTCCGGTTCAACAGTGAATTTTTTTATCGATGAGTTGATCAAGATTCGCGACCGGGTCAAAGCCGCTGTTTCCAGCTCGGTCGCATCAACCGAACGATTAAAGGCGGGCGGAATTGAAGTCATCGAGCTCAACGACGCCGGACCACTGGCGGTATATGTGGATGGGGCCGACGAAGTCACGCGACACCTGTCGATGATCAAAGGGGGGGGTGCGGCACTCACCCGCGAAAAAATTATCGCCGCTGCGTCCGCCAAGTTTGTTTGTGTTGCCGACGCCTCCAAGCTGGTGCCAATTTTGGGCAAGTTTCCATTGCCGGTCGAAGTAATCCCAATGGCACGCAGTTTTGTGGCGCGTGAGTTGGTCAAACTCGGCGGACATCCAGAGTGGCGCATGAAAGACAACAAGGCCATTGTCACTGACAACGGCAACTGGATACTTGATGTGCACGGACTGTCAATTGAAAATCCACCGTTATTGGAAACGGAGATCAATCAAATTCCGGGTGTGGTCACCAACGGGCTGTTTGCCCGTCGCGGTGCCGATGTCCTGTTATTGGCCGGTGCCAACGGTGTTGAACGCATTTCCCGCTAGCGGTTTTAGCGATGTCATGCGTTCGTCACAATTGACCATTAAAATCAGCATATAGACACATTCATGACGGGGGTGTTTGACGCCCCCGCAAGAAAGAGATCAGCATGGGTAATGAACATACATCTAAAAAATTTGACGCCGAACTCGAAGCCGTGCGCGCACGCGTTTTGCAAATGGGTGGGTTGGTGGAACAACAAATTAACCGCGCCATGGAAGTGCTGGCGACCGGTGATGCAAAACTGGCGGATCAAGTCATTGCCGACGATCATCAAGTGAATGCACTGGAAGTGGGCATCGACGACGATTGCACGCACATCATTGCCCGGCGCCAGCCGACCGCATCTGATTTACGTATGGTCATGGCCGTGATCAAAACCATCACCGACTTGGAGCGCATTGGTGACGAAGCGCAAAAAATCGCCCGTATGGCCAAAAAGTTCCACCAGGGCGAAGCGCGATTAACAGCCAAAATTGCCGACGTCCGTGTCGCCTGCAATATTGCCCTCGACATGCTGCGCACGTCGCTAGACGCGTTTGCGCGCCTGGATGTGACCGGCGCGGCAAAGGTGGTGCGACAAGATCATGAAGTCGATGAATGTTTTCGCTCCATCTTGCGCCAACTCGTCACCTTTATGATGGAAGACCCGCGCACCATATCGTCATCCCTCGATATCCTGTTTATTGCCAAGGCGATTGAACGTATTGGCGATCACGCCAAAAACATGAGTGAATACGTGGTTTATCTGGTCAAGG
>JANPNU010000120.1:0-5775 GCA_031427615.1 Burkholderiales bacterium | reverse complement strand
TACGCTCCGTTTCCTTATTCGCAAAATTGAGGATCATGCAATCAGTGTAACGCCACCTGTTATATAACGTCAAGCGTTATAGACTTTGTTTATAAGCGGAAATGAGCCAAAATTGAATTGAAAAAATCTAGTCGTGACGCGCATCTTCGTCCTGAAATGCCTGGAAAGCCCCGTGGATAGTACAGTTTTGCAGACAAATCGACCTCGACGCGTTTAAACTAGGCGGCAAAGGCTGGCAGTAAGAACAGCGCAGCGCTGGGCTCAAACTCGCCTATTGAGGGGCGCTCTCAGACAAAAGAGGCTGAAAACTCACCTAGCCGCATGCGGGTTTTGTGTGCATGATGGTTTGGTGCCGGTGTGGGGGGAGTGAATGCGCTACGATGTATGCGGCAAAACCCGAAACGCCAGCATTGGCGCATATTTTATGCCGAACGCTGATCCGGTCGATGCGCGTCCAGCCACGCAAACACTTCACCATACCATTGGTGCGCATTGGGCGCTTTCAGCACCCAATGATTTTCATCTGGAAACCACAGCAGTCGCGCCGGCACGCCTCGCGCTTTCAAGGTGTTGTAGTAGGCGAGCCCGTTATGGTCAGGGACACGATAGTCGAGCGCACCATGGGTGATCAACGTCGGCGTTTTCATGTTCGCCGCAAAGGTAATTGGACTTTGTGCGGCCACTTTTGCCGGGTCCGCCCAATAGGTGGCATGCAGATCCTGAAACCGCTGCGTGTACGAATCGGCGCTCCAGGTTGCCGCTCGATCATAAACACCTGCATGGCATACGTAGGCGCGGTATCGTGAAGGCGCGACATGGCCATTCATCCACGCGACCATAAAGCCGCCATAACTGCCACCACTTGCGTAGACACGGCTGCGATCCGCCCACGGTTGCGCGAGTATCCAATCGGTGCCTGCTTCAATGTCGATTAATTCCAGCTCACCCATGCGACCCATGATGCTGTCGCGAAAGGCATGACCGAAACCGCTCGAGCCATGGTAATTCACCATCGCCACTACATGACCATGGGTGGCGAGCAGGTGTGGATTCCAGCGGTAACCAAAGGTGTCACCCGAGGCGGCGTAGGGTCCGCCGTGGATCACCTGCAATACCGCGTGTTTCTTGTTGCGTTTGAAGTTGGTCGGGAATACCAGCCACATTTGCACATCATCACCAAGCGCGCCACGAAAGCTTACCTCTTTGATCTGTCCAAATTTCAATTGTGCAAACAGCGCATCGTTAAATCGCTCAATGCGCTGTGCGGGAATCGACGCAGCGCTGTTGGCACCAAGATGCGCAGCATAAATTTGCACCGGATGATTGATGCTGTCGGTCGCGGTAACCAATACATCTTTTCCGATCGACCCAGCGAGATCAAAACTTTGCGTCCAACCACCTTGCCACACCAGCTCCGGTGAGACGCCTGCGGGTTGCCGCCGCCAGACATGGCATCGCCCACGCTCCTCTGCCGTAAAGTAAACCGCATCACTTGCCCCCGACCAGCGCAGTGGCCCACTCACGTCACGATCCCAGCCACCATCAAACGCTTGCCAGCGACCCTGAGTGTCGATGATCGCAAGTTGCCCGAACATGGTGTGTTTAGGCGTTTGTGGTGTGGCGATCAATGCAATTTTCGCGCCATCCGGGCTGTAACGCGGCGTCGCAAAACTCCACTTCGCCTTGTCCAGCAGCGGCTTGATTTTCCGGTTGGCAATGGTGAGCTCAAACAGAGCATGACGATTACTTGCCCGCTTCTCATTCGCCGCGTCGCACATAAAAACAATGCGCTTCCCATCCGGGCTGATATCGAACATCTCGGCGCTCAAGTCGGCGCGCGGCAACTCAAAATCCGAGCCTTCGAACAGATCGACGGTGTGGCCGGTTTCGATATTCACACGCAGCAGATGCACCACCCGGCCCATAGGCAAATTGTGGTCCCAATAACGGTAGTAGCCTTCACTGGTTACGTAGCCCGATTCCTTGCGCGCACAAAATACCTGATGCTGTTTGTTCTGCGCCTTGAGCCCCTTCAGCTCGGGCCACACCCACGCGATACATACGATGTGTTTGCCATCCGGCATCCATTTGAATGCTTCTATGCCCGCCGCAATATCGCTCACACACGTCGCTTCGCCCCCATCAGGCGCAATAACATAGAGCTGCGCCATTGCATCCGCCTTGCCTGCCCGCTCGCGCTTGGCAATAAACGCGATGCAATCGCCGTGTGGCGACCATGCCGCCTGCTGATCTTTGTCGCCACAGCTAGTCAGCGCGCGTGGTGCACCGCCAAATGTAGACAAAAGCCACAACTGGCTCGAGGTCTTATTGGTTGATTTGTCGTAACAGGTCCGCGCACAAACCACTTGGCTGCCATCGGGAGATAAAGCGGGGCCAGAGAGGCGCTCAATCTTCCAAAGAGATTCAACGGATAGCGGTTTTGCATTCGACTTGGGCATTGTGGGCTTCGGTGGCAGGGGATACGGTTTTGTTGGTAGTGACATGCGCACTGCCAAATTGTTTTCGGCAATTGAATTTGCTGCTGAGTTCTTATGGAGCGATTTCAACAAACGTGTTTGAGTCAATATTCTCGCATTTGATTGCGACATGTGTATCGCGCCATGTTTATTGCTATTGCGTTCTGGGTGGCGCGTGCGCTCGCTGCATTCATGATGTCGTGGTGCCACTGCATGGAAAGCGCATGCGCAACGCGGTTGGCAACAATAAAAAACTGATGATGATTGCCTGAAAAAATATAGGCGTGTAGTCGTGTAGGCGTGATGGGCGGTTTTACGGCCTTTTGCAAATAACAATGCCGCATTTAACGGGCGGCTTGCTCGTCAATCCAGCGCTGAATTTTGGCGTCCAGCACCGCGAGCGGCAGATTTCCGTCCTTGAGCAGCTCGTGATGAAATGCCGGCAGATTAAACTTGACGCCCAACGTTTGCTCACTACGGCGGCGCAGTTCGAGAATTTTTATCTCGCCGATTTTGTATGCGAGTGCCTGTCCGGGTATTGCGATGTAGCGCTCTATTTCTTGTACCTGATCGGCTTCACTTCGCCCGCCGTTTTGCAGTGAATAACGAATCGCCTGTTCGCGACTCCAGCCCTTCAAGTGGATGCCGGTGTCGACCACCAGACGAATCGCGCGGTGCATTTCGCTGATCAATCGCCCCATGTCCTGATAAGGATCGTCGTAGACGCCCAGCGCAATGCCGAGGCTTTCCGCGTATAGCGCCCAGCCCTCGCCGTATGCGGTAAAACGTGTGTGGCGACGAACCCGTGGCAGTGTTGACTCTTGCGTGAGCGACACTTCGAAGTGATGACCTGGAATACCTTCGTGCATATACAAAGCCGTCATACGCGGTGACAGGTAAGTAGCGGGATTGGGGACCGGCGCAAAGAAGATGCCCGGACGCGAGCCGTCGGGTGCCCCTGCGCGATAACTCGCTGCCGCCGTTGCCTTTGTAATTGCCGGTTCCGGACGGATATCGAGCAGCGCGCGTGGGCGCCGAACAAACAATTTATCGACCAATGGATCAACGCGCCGTTGGATTGCGCGATAAGCCTCGATCACCTCTTCTTCTGTTTTGAATGGCATCAGCGCCGGGTTCTTTGGAATGGATTCGATAAACGCCTGCACGTCGCCGTTGAAACCCACACGCTGCCGAACAACATCCATCTCGGTGCGAATACGCGCCACTTCACGCAAACCAATTTGATGAATCTCCTCAGGCGACAACCGCGTCGTGGTGGACTCGCTTGCGCGGAACGCATACTTGGCTGCGCCGTTCGGTGTGGCACCCAGCCCGGCGGTGTCGCGACATTTCGGCAAGTACTCCTGCTCAATGAAGTTGTGAAGAGTTGTGAACGCGGGCGTAAGCTTGTCGGCAATGATGGCCCGATAGGCAGCCGTCAAGCGCATCCGGTCGGCCTCTGCAAAAGTTGCCGGCAATTTTTGGATAGGCCGATAAAAACCGCTCTGTGTGACGTCGCTAACCATCTGAGTTTTGAGCTGTGGCAACACGCGACTCATCACGACCTTTGGCGGCACCACGCCTTTTTGCATTCCCTCGCGCATATTGGTGATCGCTGAATTGACCCAGTCGGGAAACCCATCGAGTCGCTTCAAAAACGCATCATAGTCGGCGACGGTCCGGAAGGGCTGCGCGCCACCGGTGCTGGCGAGGCCCACCAGCGTGAGTGGCAACGAATTAAAATGATTAATGGGTGTGAGATGAAAATCGAGCTGCAGCGCGCTCAATCGTTGCTGCGCACGATAGCTCATGACAGCGTGTGTGAGCTGATCATTCTGAGAAAGCGACGCCGCATCGATTGCACGTAATGCTGCAAGGGTCTCGGTTTGTAACTGGCGGTCACGCGCACGCGTCGCAGGCGCAAGTTCATTCACAAACAAGTCGTGAAAACGCGCATCGCCTGCCGAAGTTGCACTGAGCGGATTGAGCGCAAACATTGCATCGATGTATTTTTCGCCCAGCGTGGCAAGGTCCACACTCGTACTGCTTACAGAAGAAGCAGCCGCAATTGCAGTTTGCGCGAACGTCCAATTCGAAGCGCACACAACGCCAAAAAATGTTTGTATTACGAGCGCGGCGCACCGATGCCGGTGTGGAAAATCAGTCATTTTGTTTCTTTCTCAACGCTATCAGCGCTACCAATTAGACAAAAAAAGTGGGGTATTGATAGGGGACAGACCATCATGTCACTCGGTTAAGCGGCTGCACCACAAAAAATGGCAAGTGCTCGATATTCCCGCGCAGGCGGGGATCCAAGAGTGACATGAGGGACAGACCACGTTTATTCATAGCAATGTAGCCTGCTTCTCATTTTTTTTCGTCCTCTCGCATGGGCGGCCTTCCCGCCACACCGCGCACCACTCGCCGCCCCAATGCCTTGGCAATCTGCGCCTGGAATCGCTTGCCACCCAGCACCGTATTGCCGTTCGTTGCATCACGTATTTCATCGGTCAACGCTTCATCCACATGCGCCCGAAACAAGGAACGATAGGATTCTATCCTCGCCGCATCAGTCAGGGCAATCCGCCGATATTCGTCATGCGGGGTAATCAGGGTGTTCGTCCGCCCCAGCCCATTGGCATGATAGCTTGACCAGCGATAGTCCTGCGGCTTCATCACCATCCCCGCCCGCACCGGGTTAAGTTCAATGTACCGGTAACAAGCCAATACGTATTCCTCACTTTGCGTCAGGCATGAACGAAAGCGACCTTCCCACAACGTGCCACTGCGTTGGTAGGAGCGGTTGATGTATTGAACATAGCGTTGCCCCAGATGTTTCATCAGCAGGCCAGCACTGTCGGCGGCTTGCGGCGTCAGCAGCAGATGCACGTGGTTGGTCATCAACACATAGGCATGAACCGCGCAGCCAAACTTGTCGGCAAATTCTTTGAGGTAATGGAGGTAGAACTGGTAATCCTCCTCTGCATAGAAGCAGACCGCACGATTATTACCACGCTGGATAATGTGCCAGGGAATGCCAGCAAGCGAGAGTCGAGCGCGGCGCGGCATAAAATGTCATCCCAAATGGAAAACAATAGGATAGCAGGAATTAAACGTGGTCTGTCCCCTATTATTTGTTTGAATTAGTGCGGCGCGCGCCGACATTGCCGAGTATATTGACTGGTACAACACCAAACGGCCACACTCGAAACTTGACGACCAAACGTCAGATCAGACGTATTGGCAATTGTTGCCGATGATGGCGGCGGCATAAAATGAATTCACCGATGCGCCCTGA
>JANPNU010000119.1:0-2127 GCA_031427615.1 Burkholderiales bacterium | reverse complement strand
GTGGAGAAAAATCCGGCCGCGGGCACCCTCGCCCACTACCAACAGCTACAAGGCAAGGCGCTGTCTTACAACAACATCGCCGACGCGGATGCGGCCTGGGAATGTTGTCGTTCGTTTGATGTGTCTGCCTGTGTGATTGTCAAACACGCTAATCCATGTGGCGTGGCCATCGCCCATGACCCGCACAACGCCTACTTGCGCGCGCTCGCAACTGACCCGACCTCGGCCTTCGGCGGCATCATTGCCTTCAACCGTGCAGTCGATGGGGCAACGGCCGCCGCCGTGGCCAAACAATTTGTGGAAGTGGTGATTGCACCGTCGTTTACCGCCGATGCCTGCGCTGTTTTTGCGGCCAAACAAAATGTCCGCGTCATAAAGATTCCGTTGGACAAAACCGCCAATAAATTTGATATGAAACGCGTCGGCGGCGGCTTGCTGGTGCAAACCACCGACAATTTCGACGTGTCTCACTTAAAGGTTGTCACCAAACGCAAACCAACCGACGCTGAAATGAACGATCTGATTTTTGCTTTTCGTGTTGCCAAATACGTAAAATCAAACGCCATCGTATTTTGCCGCGACGGCATGACGCTTGGTGTGGGTGCCGGGCAAATGAGCCGTATTGATTCAACCAAAATCGCCGCCATCAAAGCCAAACATGCCGGGTTGCCGCTCAAGGGCTCGGTGGCTGCAAGTGACGCATTTTTTCCGTTTCGGGACGGGCTGGATGTGATCGCTGATGCCGGTGCCACGGCGGTGATTCAACCGGGTGGCTCGATGCGCGATGACGAAGTGATCAATGCGGCCAATGAACGCAATGTGGCGATGGTGGTGACGGGGATGCGGCATTTCCGGCATTGAGAATATTGTGGCAACTTCTAAAAACTCCAAAAACTCCCTCCCCTGCTTAGTTACGTAACACCGCAGGGGCCCAATTTATGTTGCGGTTTCAATGGCAACCAAAAAATGGAACCCGGCCTTTAATTGGAACCCGACCTTTGCCGCAGTGTATCCCGCGGGACGCCGGTAAAGGGCAGGTTTTCAGACGTCCCCATTGTTATAAACACCAGCAAAGACGGGCACTTTCAAACATAAATGCCTCAAAGTGCCAGCCAAACGGCGGGCTTTGTTTTTTGATCGTTTGCATCTCACCGGTAATCCAGCATGTTCGAACAAGCCTTCAAAAATATCGATGACGTGCTCTGGAAAGACGCCGGTTGCACCAGCGAGCTGGACTACACCGAGCAATCCTCATGGCTGCTGTTCCTGAAGTACCTTGATTCACTTGAGCGCGACAAAGCCACCGAAGCCGCGCTCGACGGCAAGAAATACACCCACATACTCGATAAGCCCTACCGCTGGGAAGCCTGGGCTGCGCCCAAGGGCAAGGACGGCAAGCTGGACCACAACGCCGCCTTGACCGGCGACGACTTGATCGCTTTCGTCAACGGCAAGCTCTTTCCCTACCTGCACGGCTTCAAACAGAAGGCCACCGGCCCCAACACCATCGAATACAAGATCGGTGAAATCTTCGGCGAGATCAAGAACCGCATCCAAAGCGGCTACAACCTGCGCGAGATCATCGACCAGATCGATGAGCTTCGTTTCCAGTCGCAGACCGAGAAGCACGAGCTCTCACACCTCTACGAAGCCAAGATCAAAAACATGGGCAACGCCGGGCGCAACGGCGGCGAGTACTACACGCCGCGCCCGCTGATTCGCGCCATCGTCGCCGTGACTGCGCCCAAGTTGGGCGAGACCATTTGTGACCCGGCCGTCGGCTCGGCTGGTTTCCTCTGCGAATCGTTTGACTACCTCAAAGCGCAAAACCCCAAGCGCACCACCGCGCAGGACCGCACCCTGCAAGAGCGCACCTTCTACGGCAAGGAAAAGAAGTCACTCGCGTATGTGATTGCGATCATGAACATGATCCTGCACGGCATTGAAGCGCCCAACATCATCCACACCAACACGCTCGCCGAGAACTTAGCCGACGTGCAGGAGAAAGACCGCTTTCACATCGTCGTCGCCAATCCGCCTTTTGGTGGCAAGGAGCGCAAGGAAGTGCAGCAAAACTTCCCCATCTGCACCGGCGAGACCGCATTTCTGTTCCTCCAGCACTTCATC
>JANPNU010000118.1:0-5447 GCA_031427615.1 Burkholderiales bacterium | reverse complement strand
CTTTCGGCAACCGTGCCGTGCGGATTGTGACAGTGTGAACAATCCTCATTGACCGGCTGGTGGTTGTGGACAAATGGGCCACGTTTTTCAGCATGGCACTGATAACAAGTTTCAACCACGCTGTCGCGCTTCATCAGCTTTGGCCCAACGGAACCGTGTGCATTATGGCAATCGGAACACGCCACTTTGCCCTCGAGTACCGGATGATGTGATGGCCGACTGATCTCCGCGCGTTGTTTTTTGTGACATGCCAGACAGACTTCCGGCTGGGTGCGTTTGTCGCGGACTTTATCGTGGGCCGCATGAACCTGATGGCACGAGCTGCAGGACACATCACGGCTGTCGTGAATACTGCCCGCCCAATGTGACCGTTGTGCGTCTTTGGTATGGCAGGTCAGGCAGGTGGCGGTTTGAACCGCTGCCTCGGTTTTGCCGGCGGACTTGCCGTTGGAACTGAACATCACGTCAGGCTTGGGTCGTTCCTTTGCCCCCTCCGGCTTGTTGATATGTTTATCGCTTTCTCCATGGCAACTGGTGCAGGTCGGCGTGCGACCATCGGCACGCGTGCCATGTTTGGTTTTGCCAATTGCCAACACCGGCGCTTCGTCATCTTCGCCATGACAGCGGGTGCATGTTGCGTCGCCGCTCAGCACCAGATCTTTTTTTGCCGACGCCAGCGCGGGCGCATCCGCGGCGTGTGTGTCCGGCAGGAAAAGCACCATCCCGGCGACCAATAAAAAACCAGCCAGCCAATGGTGAGCGGTGTGTTGTATGGGTTTGGATTTCATTCAATATCCTTTATCTAGACGCTTACCTGGGGCCGGATGGAACGATGGTTAGTCAGTGCGCAGTCAACGACTGAGAACCCATGCCACCAAATTTTTGATTTCGGCGTCGTTTTTGGTTTTTGGCCCTTCGTGCGTTTCTTCTTTGCCATCAATTTTTACCTTCTGGTTGGTCGTCAGATGGGTGAACAATTTTTGTGCCGCATCCGGTTTGCCCTTGTACTTCGCCGCGATCTCCTTATACGACGGGCCGTCTTTCGCTTTATCAACGGAATGGCAGGTGGTGCACTTGCTCTTTTTAGCCAGTGATTCAGAGGCGGCGGCGTCAACCGTCTGCGCCGCCGCCGATCCACCGGCTATAGCAAGCAGCCACACGGTCGCGACAGAGAAAAGCATGGATGTCAATTGGCGCGGCAGATTGATTGTTGTCATTATTGATTCCCATTGTCCGAGTTGCCAAATCGTGCTGCACACGGCTGGCATGGTTTTCCAGCGCCACGCGAATCCAACCGCTAACCGACTGGTTTTATGTACCACCATTATGTACCACCAAAGACGACGTCGGCAAGCACCACCGCGACAGCACCACCGTTCTTTGACAAATATCAAACAAATTCGAAAGACCGACCGCTTTGGCGGTTTCCGGTGATTTGCCGCATTGATCGCTTGACAAATATCAAATGCGTGGAGAAGATCTGGCGCACCATCAACACAGATTGACGCGGAATGATAAACGCACACTCACACCCGTCCAACTGCCGTTTCTAGGTTAATTGGCACGGTGCCTGATCAGCAATTTCAGCGCCCACCTCTATCGGCGCACCAGCGACCTGGAAAACATCCTCCTGCAAAAAGCGCTCGGACGGGTTGTACGTTTCATTCTTGATGAATGAGCGCGCAACAGTCGCAAAAGTCAATTAGCCGATGGCCGGATCGCGCTTCCCGCCCGCAAGGGTCTGATTGCCTCGCGCCTCAATCTCAATATGACGCAAGAACACTTCTCCAGAACTCTGCGATCACTCAGTGCCAGCGGCAAAATTGAAGTGACCGGCGCGATCATCGATGTCATCAATGCGGACGGCTTGCGTTTGATTGCCGCCTAAATTGCCATCGTCATTACCTGCGCCGACCGGCGCAGCGATGGTTATTTGTTGGTGGCGTACGCCGCCGTCAACATTTCGACAAAACGGCCAGCCTGTAGAAACTGCTTGCCCCATACTTCGTCAAATTCCGCGGTTGGTTTGGCTGCGGTGATTTCTTCCAGCGTTTTGCCAGCTTTGACAAAGGCCTTGATGCGGCCCGTGACCGTTACCAACATATCGCGATAAGCCTTGAGATCGACCTTGGTGGCGACCGGACCGTGGCCGGGAATAATTTTGGTGCTGTCATTGGCCATGGCCAATACCCGATCCGCCGCCGCAATCACCCCATCCGGATGACCGCCACTGGAAACATCAATAAACGGATACCAGCGGTTAAAAAACAAATCCCCCATGTGAATCACATTGCTATTTTTGAATTGCACCACCGTGTCACCGTCGGTGTGTGCCTTGGCAACGTGAAAACTAAAAATCTCATCCCCATTCAGGTGAAAGGTGACATCGGATGAAAACGTCACCATTGGCAGGGCGGCCTTGGGTGCGGGCGGCACTTTTGATTTGAACAAGGCAATGAACTGCTCGGACGACAAACGCTTGCGGACATTTTCATGCGCGACAATCAACGCCCCCGCATTTGCCCATATTTTCATTGCCACCGGTATGATCGCCATGCCAATGGGTATTCAAGACAATTTTTACCGGATTGTCGGTGATGGTTTTGAGCGCCGCCAGAATTTTTGGCGTCAACGGTGCATATTGGTCATCAATAATAAACAACGCATCGTCACCAACCGACACCCCAATATTACCCCCCGCGCCGAACAGCACATAGGTCGTCGCCGACAGTTTTTCGACCTTCACTTCGACTTTGTCAAAATTTCCTTGCGCAATCGCGCTACCGACCATCACCGCAAAAATAGCGGCAACAAAACGAAAAAATCCAGGCAAACGAAACATGGTGATCTCCAATGGGTTGAGCTTAGCCAAATTATGCAAGAAACGCCTGCCGGTGTCAGCGTAAATGTCGCGACACGTAAATGTCGCCCGCCAACGTCGACCAAGCCAATTGGCAACTTCTAAAACCCTGCCCTTTACCGGCGCCCCGCGGGATACTCTGCGATAAAGGCCGCTAGCCAATTTTGGATGCCATGGACACCACAACAGAAATGGGACCCCTGTCCCGGCTTTAACCTGCCTATTTTATGGGTCGCCCGCGGTTCTCCAGGGCGCTCGCTCTGAACGTCATTCAATCCAATTTGCATTGCCTGTGCTTCGTTATAAAAAGGGCTACACGCTCAATAGCGGGCGCTCATTTTTGTTACAAGACGGCGCTTTTTTGCCTTCCTCCCGTGCTCATTTGCCCACTTCGGCCAGCTATGCCGCGGTCAGTCGAACGAAAAATCGCCCGCCCATCGACTCGGAAAGCCCTGCATGACATTCCGGTTCAGCGGGCGTGGCGCCTGCGCCACGAAACCCCCCGCTTCACCTCATCGAACGCAACCCGGTGAAATATGCAGATTAACCCTACCGCGGCAGGCTCGTCGCAGGGGAGGGAGTTTTTGATGTTTTTAGAATCAGTAAATTTACGAAACTCAAGGACTGGCGAGCACTTTGCGGCAAAAAATACTTAAACAGCGCACCAATCGGCTCGTTACGCAATGGCCTCGTCCGAAATTTATGCGGCTGCCTGTTGGTTTTCGTCGAATGACGTTGACCACGGCGCGCGCGGCGCGCTTTAATTGCGGCAATGCTTCCTTGCCGCCAATCGATGACGAGGGCCAATGACAAACGCCGCATCAATATTCGCAATATAACCAGGAATAAAAATTGCCAGTCGGACTCACCCTCAGCACCGTCACCCAGCCAGACGCCCTTGCCTTGCTCGAACAGTGGGCACCACTGGTCGCATTAAAGGCGAATGCCTATGCCTATCCGGTACTCGAGGTGATGCATATTGCCGCCATCGGCATTGTGTTCGGCACCATGTGGGTCGTTGACCTGCGTCTGATGGGGTGGATGGCCCGGCTGGATGTGAATGACTTGGCAAAAAGTGTGCTGCCTTGGACCCTGCTCGGCTTTTTATTGGCGCTGATGACTGGTCTGACTATGTTTGTGATGCAGATCGGTGAATTGATCAACAATCCGATGTTTATCGCCAAAATTTCATTGTTGTTTGTGGCCGGCACCAATGCCGCTATTTTGCATGCGCGCGGCGCACTGGATGCGAGCAATCAAATCACCCGTTTTCAAGCAATACTTTCACTTCTCATTTGGATTACGGTTATTTTTTGCGGTCGCTGGATTGCTTACGTTTAGACAGGAGCCATTATGAATCGTCGCCAATTTGTGTTTGCACTACCCCTTGTTAGCATTGCGCCCGTCGTTGTTGCCCATCATGGCTGGTCAAGTTTCGACGAAAGCCGTCCACTCTATTTCGAAGGAAAAATTACCGCCCTGCAATGGCAAAACCCGCACGTGGAACTGACCATTGTCATGACCGACAAACTGGCGTTACCAGAAGGTTTGGCAAAACGCGACTTTCCAGCCCAATCAAGACCGGTGGATGGCGCGACCATTTTTGCCAAAGCCACGCTGCCGAAAGCGCGTGGCAGCTGGGAACTCGAACTGGCACCACTAACCCGTGTCGAGGCATGGAAAGTGGCCAAACCGAAAATTGGTGATGTGGCTGCCGCCGTTGGTTACACATTCAAAGATGAAAAAAAACATGACGGAAAACATATTGCGCGCGTCGAATATTTGATGATTGGCGACCAAATATTTGGGCTGCGCTCAATGCCAGCGTGATCAACAATGCGACTAGGCAAGGCATGCCGACCCTGCGGCGGGAAATGGCCGCCCCTGGCCGCCAGCCTCCCGCAACCGGTTGTGAAATAACGGGGGCTGACAATCGCGCATCGTCTAAAATGATGGCATGAGAATCCCGAAACGCTTGGAACCGCTGCTTGAAGATGGTCTGATTACGAGTGTCGTACGACAGCTAATGAGCGGCAAAGAAGCCATGGTGTTTGTGGTGCGAAGTGGCGACGACGAACCGGCCCGCTGCGCCAAGGTTTACAAGGAAGCAAATAAACGCGCATTTCGTCAGGCGGTCGATTACACCGAAAACCGCAAAACCAAAAATTCCCGTCAGGCGCGCGCCATGGCCAAGGGCACGCGTTTTGGCCGCCAATCCCAAGAAGCCGCCTGGCAAAGCGCCGAGGTCGATGCCCTGTATCGGTTGGCGGCTGCCGGTGTGCGGGTGCCAAAGCCCTACAATTTTCATGAGGGCGTGTTGCTGATGGAATTGGTGACCGACGCCGACGGCAACGCCGCCCCGCGCCTCAACGAGGTCGAATTCACGCCGGAGATGGCGATTAAATATCACCGTGTATTGATTGGTGAAGTTGTGCGCATGTTGTGCGCCGGCATTATTCACGGCGATTTGAGTGAATTCAACATTCTGATCAGCGCGGATGGCCCGGTCATCATCGACCTGCCGCAAGCGGTGGACGCCGCGGGTAACAATCACGCCGAAGCGATGCTCGAACGCGATGTCGCCAAT
>JANPNU010000117.1:0-3623 GCA_031427615.1 Burkholderiales bacterium | reverse complement strand
AAAAAAGCGACGTGAATCATCTTTGGTCGTCATTCTGGTGTCAGGCGGGAATCCAAGTCACAATCTCGTCGTTCCCGCGTGCGGGAATTCAAGTCCCCTTGTGTGGGGCACCAAAAAATTGAATTCCCGCCCGCGCGGGAATGACGGGGTAATTTGGCTAAGCGAACAGTATTGAGTCCACTCGACCGTCTGGCCGAACCCAACAACATCAATCCGCCCGACGACCTTCTAGCACCATGGTCTCAAATGCGTTCATCGGTTCATTGCTGATATTGATGCCGTGTTTTTCCATTCCCTGCAAATTCACGTCGGCAGAAACACCAATAGCAACACGTTGAATGTCAACAAAACCCGCCTTCCCCATGGCGGCACGCAAACACGCCTCATCGAACAGGAACTGGTGCCCGTAATTGCGAAATTGATTGTTAATCACAAAGATCGGCTCCGCTGGCGTATTGGCCGGCGCAAAATTTGTGGTCACCCACAACACGTATTCCCTTTGGGTATCGGTCAAGTGATTCTGATTGGTTTTTAGCACGAGCATTTGGTCCAGATCAGGGGTCGCAATCCGAATTTTGCCGCCGCGCCTCAGGATTCGCGCACACTCCATCAGCATCGAACACGCCGCCGGATACGGAATGTGCTCAATCATATGTTCGCTAAAGACATAATCAAAACTGGCATCTGGAATCGGAAAGCCATGTGTGGCATCAAGATAAATTGTTGGCCGCCTGAGCTTCGCAATGATGTCGGTGGTCAGCCATCCGGGGCTCGTGGTCGGCCCAGCACCAATCTGTAACTTTCGTACTGAATTTTCCCGAAGATAACGTGGAACGACCCATCGTGTTTTGGCCTTCAGCAAAAATACATGGGTACGCGCCATCTCACCTTCGAGACCCGCATAAAGGTGCGACTGCCGCAATATTTTTCTTAAATTCATGGCGCTCCACGAATGAAAATTAAATCAACGCGAATGGTAACAAATCAAGGCGACCAATTACGCTTGTTGCCAGAAAAAGGACAGCCGGGCATTGCCGTCGTCCTTGCGTCATACCGTCGTCCCCTGCGCGATGCCGTCGTCCCAGCGTAGAGCCTGCCCCTGCATGCATAAGGGTGTGGCTGGGACCCATTAGTCCATCCAGCCACTGACCATCCACCCTAAAAAATTAATCCGCCGCATCCAACCGCGGCCGACCCCTCGCGCCCGGTGCCGCCCGCCGCTCGCCGAGGTTTTCAATCAAACGTTGAAACTTCGCCCCACCCAGCGCCCAACCCATGTGGGTGCAATCGCGAATCCGCTCCAACTCATCCGCATCAATCGCCGTTTTAAACAACGCCCGATATGCCACCTGCCGCCCGGCATCGGTACGATCCAGTTTTAAATACTCATCATGCGCAATCAGCCAATTCAGATTGGCATCCTCTTCACCATACGCATAACGGCGATGGCTCGACCAACGATAGTCACGCGGCTGCGCCACCATGCCCGCGCGCACCGGGTTCATTTCGATGTAGCGCATCAGGCTTAACAAATATTGCTCACTATCAACCACCGTCGCGCGATATCGGCCTTCCATCAACGTGCCGGTACGTTTGTGGGTGTGGTTGAAATACTGCGCATATCTGCGTCCAGCCGATTGAAACGTTTTGCTGATGCTGTCGCCGTAGGTCGGGGTCGCGAGCAGATGGATATGATTGTTCATCCACACATAAGCATGCACCGCCAACCCATATCGCCCGGCGGCTTCGACCAGAGAATCACGAAAGAACTGATAGTCGGCGTCGATGCGGAAAATGTTTTTGCGATTATTGCCGCGCTGGATGATGTGCTGCGGCTGACCGGGAATGACGTAACGCGCTAGACGGGCCATGGTGTCCTCCTGAGGAATAACAAGAGGTTAGCACAGAATGGCAAATTAAATGGTGTCTGACCCCGTTTCTTACTCCGTTTCTTTTTATTGGGAATCGGGGCTAATGGGAAATCTCGGTTAAACGCAGCCGCACCATCGCCATCTGGAATTACGAATATGTCAAACAAATATGACCTATTTCGTTGAGTTGGGATTGGATGGGAACAAAAAACATGAGAGAGATTATGGCGGTGGCGCAAGTCTAAATTCGTCGTCGCGTCATTGCAGTGCTCAATAATGGCGTCAAGCAGGTCGAGGATGCGCTCGTGATGTTGCTGCCCGAACACATGATTCGGCGCTGGGTGTCGGAGTTATAAGTAGGGAATTCGGGTTGTCGACTGCGGCTATTGCCGCTCGAAGCGACAACTAAACCACTCATCGGCTAGTCCGACTGCTTGGCGATGCTCAGTATTATCATTCTGGGGTGTAACCTACTTCTTGGCGTAAGTCTGGTATTTGTTACTAGGCTGATTGGAAGCTGGATTACTTTTCCCGCAGATTACCTGAGACTAGCATATGCATATTACAGAGCGTACCAAAGGATTTACCCTGATTGAGCTGATGATTGTGGTCGTCATTATGGGTGTGCTGGCGGCCATTGCAGTGCCCCAATATCAAGGCTATATGCTCAAAGGGCGGCGTGCCGCTGCACAGGCTTTTTTATTGCAGGTATCGCAACGCCAGCAGCAGTATTTCTTGGACAATCGATCTTACGCGCCAAGTTTTACGGCGCTGGGTTTGACCATGACAACTGACGTATCGCCTTATTATGAGTTGGTGGACATCTCAACAGGGGCTGCGCCACCATCATTTTCGATTGAAATCAAGCCAATCGGATCACAAATTCGGCAAAACGAGCCAAGCCTAAAAATTGATCACGCAGGCAGACGCACGCCGTCAGGCACTGCCTACGGCGCGTGGTGATTCATGTCTGCTATGGCTGTCTGCCGAAATTCAGCACGTCAGACCGGAGTGACTCTGGTTGAAGTGGTGGTTGTCATTGCGATCATCGGCATTCTATCTGGGATGGCCGTTCCCTCGTTTCTTGAGTTCACGCGAAATCAACGAATTCGCGCAGCCGCATCAGACTTACATGTCAGCTTGATGCGTGCGCGTAGCGAAGCGCTCAAGCGCAATGTGAGTGTCACCATTGTGCCGACCTCTACCTCAAATTGGGGGTTAGGCTGGTTGATCGCCGATCCCGATGGCGGCGATGCACTAGAAGCGCTTAGAGGCTACGACGGCGTGAGTGTTACGGGGCCAATCAGCCTCACATACCTGTCCTCAGGGCGCATCAGTGGCGCGACTATGCCGTCATTTGAATTTTCCGCTGCGGGCTCCAACGTAAAGAGGTGTGTAATTGCCGACCTTAGTGGTCGGCCAACGACGAAAGCGACCGTATGTTAGTTTGCAAATCATATGGAATCCGCCCATTTAGGCGTGTAGCGGGAACAACGTTGCTAGAAGTGCTAGTGACAATTGTCATTCTGGCATCCGGACTACTCGGGCTGGCTGCGTTACAAGTCACGTTGCTGACGGCTGAAGCAGAGTCATACCAGCGCGCGCAGGCCATTTTGCTCTTAAACGATATGGTTGAACGTATCACCACCAATCGCAGTGTGGCAGCAAATTATGTTTCGGCGGCTATACATGGTACTGATGATACGATGCCCCCCGCTCAATGTGCCGTGTTGCCAGCTTCACAGGTCAGTA
>JANPNU010000116.1:0-4100 GCA_031427615.1 Burkholderiales bacterium | reverse complement strand
GCCGGGGGGACCGCCGGCAATGTGTTCGCCGTGGTCGTAAAACAATTCGCTACACGGGCCGCAGGGTCCGGTATCGCCCATCATCCAGAAGTTGTCGGAGGCGAATTTGCCGCCCTTGTTATCGCCAATTCGAACAATGCGTGCTTTGGGGACACCGACTTCATCGGCCCATATGTTGTAGGCCTCGTCGTCGTCTGCGTACACCGTCACCCACAATTTTTCAGCCGGCAATTGATAGGTAACCGTCAGCAATTCCCATGCGTATTTGATGGCCTCACGTTTGAAATAGTCACCAAAGCTGAAGTTGCCGAGCATTTCAAAAAAGGTGTGATGACGCGCCGTGTAGCCGACATTTTCAAGGTCATTGTGCTTGCCACCTGCGCGCACACAGCGCTGCGAGGTCACGGCCCGCACATAATCGCGCTTTTCATAACCAAGGAAGACGTCCTTGAATTGATTCATGCCGGCATTGGTGAACAACAACGTCGGGTCGTCGTGTGGCACCAACGAGGACGAGGCGACATGGGTATGGCCCTTGGATTCGAAGAACGAAACAAAGGCCTGACGGATTTCAGAAACCGTCGAAAATTTAGGGGCAGCAGATGACATGGCGGATAAAAAATCAATGCGACGTGAGAAAGCATTGATTTTACCGTTTCAGACGGCACAAGACCAATCTCGTATGACTTTTAAGCGTGGGGCGGGAATCCCAAAATCGCCGAAGCGCGATGGTATTTTTCGGTCAACTCGGCTTCGGACGCCGCGGCGAGGTTCAGGCAGGCATACCGATAACTCCTTAACCAGCGCATTTCCCGCTTTAAGCCGCTACCGGTTTTTTTGAATGTCGCCAATTGGGCGCGCCCATCAAATGCCTCAAGCGCCTTTATTTGCGAGGCATTTGGAAATTCCGGCTGGGCGAGACCATCAAATCGACGGTACACAAAGCTGGTGGCAAACCGATCCGGCATACGTTTTTTTGTCGCCGTCACATTTTCGCCCAAAGCGAGGCGAATCGCCAATTCATGCAAGTTGATGCCATCGACGGCCTGATAAAGGTCAGAAAATTGCGCCGCCAAACGCGGGTTGACCTCGATCACCCGGCAATCACCTGAATGGGTGCACACCCGTATTTCAACGTTGAACAAGCCGTGATCGAGGCCGAGCGCGGCAATGGTTTTCCCCGCGGTGCGGCGAATATTGGCCTGCCACTCAAGCGGCAGTCGCGAAGGGTACTCCCAACGCAAAAAGGCGTCGGTGTCTGGATACATTACCGCGTCAACAATTCCCAAAATTTCGACCCGATCATTCACGACAAACCCGTCTACATTGACCTGAAAGCCGTGGATGATTTGTTCACCAATCATAAAGTGGCCGTTGACGGCCGATGCCGCCAAATGCGCCACCACATCGTTAAATGGCCGCACCAGCCGTTTGATGATATAGCGCTCCCACGGATAAAAATTGATGTGCTGCTGCAAGTCCGAAAAATCATCCACCTGCCTGGCCAGCACCGAATAGGCGGCCTTCACGGGCTTCACATAAAACGGAAACGGCAAATTGATTTCTGCCGCATGGCGCACTGTGTAGGGAAAGGCCGCAAATGGCACATTGGCCTCGGGCAAGTCACGTGCCAGAATTTGTCTGGTAATAAATTTATTTTGCGCATTCACAATGCCGGTGATGCTGCCGGTTGGCAGACCTAATTTTGCCGCGATGAGCGCGGCCGCCAAGGCACCAAACTGTTCGTGCGACGACACCACCGCATCGATTTTGAGCCGCTGGTATTTTTCAACAACCTTGTCAACAAAGCGAAAAATATCGAACACCAGCAAATGGGCGTTGGACGGGAATGAAAACAAGTCAAATCCCTCGTGGAAAAATTTCAGCGTATGGCCACTTTCGGCGGCAGCACGCTGCAACGGGATCAAATCCCACTTGCGCTGAAACAGGACAAGAATATTTTTCAATTTGGCTGCGTTTTTATTGATAACAACCGTAATACGGTTTTGATTAAGCGATGGATGTGGTGCCCGCGGTCGCGTTTGGTGATCATTGCCGCGCGATCAGACACCGCGGATTGGATCCAACTTTTTTGCAAAACCCATCGGTCCATCCATTTTTAAGCGTGCCATGGGCTAATTTTAGCTTGCCAGGCGTCAATGTTTTCATTCACGACACAAACGCAGACCGCAATAAAATTGCAAACACGTCGCCTGGCAAGCTTTTTCAGCTATTTATGCTTGCAAACCAGCGCCAACCGGAGACATTGGGTTTTTTCCTATCGTTTTGCCAAAAAAACGCCTCCCGTCTTGCAACGGGAAGCGTCTTGTTCAACGTCATCCATACTTGACGCGCTCCCGCATCAATGACCGTTTCACACCTATTGGGTCGTAACAGTTGACGTGTTTTTTGTCAGCGCGTTTATTTATCGGCGCGTTTTGGACGATTTTCCTTCAGGCATTTTTTGCGCTCGTCACCTTCCGGCTTGGCTTTGCACGTTTCGATCATTTTGTTGTGTGCTTCGCAGTGCTCTTTCATGTCAGCCGGTGCTTTGGCGCAATCACGCGTCTGCATCATGTGTTGACGCGGCCCTTTGTGCTCGCCGGGCGCAGGGGGCGTATCGGCAAAAGCAAGGCTGGCAGCCAGCCCAAGGCTCAATGTGGCAACAATCGAAGCAATCTTTTTCATCATCGTTTCCTTTTCAACTCAGGTTAAAAAATATCCAAAATATTCCGATCAGCCATCAAATTCATGCGACTGCAATTCGGAAAATGACAACAGCAAAAATAATACGCCACGATTGTTCACTAAATGAGGATTAGTTGTAACAGCATTTGTAGTGGAAAATAGCAGGCCTTCCATTTTTAAAAACGTTCCGATTCATGCCACTTATTAATTGCAAGACCCTGCACCTCGCCTTTGGTGACGTTGCGCTCCTTGACCATGTCGATTTTTCTGTAGACAGCCGCGAACGCATTGCCCTCATCGGTCGTAACGGTGCCGGCAAATCCAGCCTGTTACGCATCCTGATCGGCGAAAGCGCACCGGATGACGGAGAAGTGGTGCGTGAAAAAGGCGTCCGTGTTGCCTCGGTCCAGCAAGAGCCTTCTTTTGCGGACGGCGCAACCGTCACCAGCGCCGTCGAAAGCGGGCTGGCTGCCGAAGACCCACACGACGATGAATCCTGGCGCCAGGCGGGACGGGTGACTGAGGTCATCTCCAGATTGGGGCTGGATGCGGACGCGATTATTTCAAGTCTGTCCGGCGGTATGAAAAAACGCGTGGCCTTGGCGCGCGCGCTGGTCAGTGAACCCGCCCTACTTTTGCTTGACGAACCAACCAACCATTTGGATTTTGACGGCATTGCCTGGCTGGAAGAAACGCTCAAAGGATTTGGCGGCGCGGTGATTGCCATCAGCCACGACCGGCGCTTTCTGGAAACCTTTGCTTCACGCATTGTTGAACTCGACCGGGGCCAGTTATTCAGCTACCCCGGCTCGTTTGCCGAGTATCAGCGCCGCAAGGGCGAAATGATGAATGCGGAGTCCCTTGCCAATGCGCGCTTCGACAAGCTGTTGAAGGAAGAAGAAATCTGGATTCGCAAAGGCGTCGAGGCGCGCCGTACCCGCAACGAAGGCCGTGTGCGTCGGCTGGAAGAATTACGCCGGGTGCGCATGGCGCGCCGCGATGTATTGGGCAAAGTGAATCTGCAGTTGGATGCCGGTGAACGCTCCGGCAAAATTGTCGCCGAGCTGACCCATGTCTCCAAATCGTTTGGCGACAACGTCATCATCCGGAATTTTTCAGCGATATTACAGCGCGGTGACCGCATCGGCTTGATCGGCCCCAATGGTGCCGGCAAAACCACCCTCATCAAACTGATGCTCGCCGATCTGGAGCCCGACAGCGGCACCATCAAACGTGGCACCCAATTGCAGGTGGCGTATTTTGATCAATTCCGCGAAGTTCTTGATGACGAAGCCAGCCTCGCCGATGTGATTTCCCCCGGTTCAGAATTTGTCGAAATTGCCGGTGCACGCAAACACGTGATTTCGTATCTCGGTGATTTTTTATTTCCGCCGCAGCGCGCGCGGGCCAAA
>JANPNU010000115.1:0-1584 GCA_031427615.1 Burkholderiales bacterium | reverse complement strand
GTTGTCAGCGCCACCAATTCACCGGCCTTCACAAGATCGAGGTCGATCCAGCCTAAGAGATAGAGCTTCTGAGCCCGTTCATATTGGCCGCGAACGATCTGCGGAATGTGCGGGTCGAGATCGAGGCTCGCGACAAACAGTCAGGTTATAAATTAACCAACAATCAATTGTGCCAAACGCCAACTCACCGCGTTCGGCGCACGCTCTCGCCATCGGCACATGATCCAACAACCACTTCAGCTTGGTCCCCGAAAAATAGGCATCAATCACCAGTCCAGTTTTGTTGCGGATGGCATCGGTGTGCCCTGCTGCCACCAGCGTCTCGCAATAAACAGCGGTTCGGCGATCCTGCCAGACAATCGCCGGTGCGACTGGCACGCCAGTCTTGCGATTCCAGAGCACGGTCGTCTCGCGTTGATTGGTGATGCCAATCGCTTTGATTTCGGCACCCGCTTGCTGCGCGGTTTGGATTGCTTCGGCTGCCACGGCGCGCTGGCTATGCCAAATTTCGAGTGCATCGTGCTCCACCCAGCCCGGCTCGGGGAAATATTGCTGGAATTCTTGTTGCGCGCGGGCAATGACACGGCCGCCCTGATCAAACACAATAGCGCGCGAGCTGGTGGTGCCCTGATCAAGTGCCAAAATGCATTGCATAACGTGACTCCTTGCGGTGAACGGGAGGGGCCGGTCGCAGGTTCCAGACGACAATTTCATTGCCTGCTGAAATTATGATTGAATCGCTCAACGGTGGTTCGCAAATGCGATGCGGCCAGGCATCCCCGACAAAAATGCCGAAAATTTCGCTTTCAAGGTTGTCCGCAGTGATCAGTCAGCGGAAATAGTGTGGATTTCTTACTCATTGGGGGCTGAAAGAATTGCTGCAGTACGATAAACTATTGCAAATATTAGTATGGCCTGTACCTAATAAGCACCGCCATACTGCCTGCGAGGCAGTGGTGGGCCAAATTTTCGCTGCACATTTAAAATAATTCTGGGGTTGCAATATGGGTTTGCTCGACGATCTGAAAAAAGAAGCCGAGACGTTAAAGAATCAAGCAGCCGCACGCACACAGTCGCTCAAGGCGAATGCGGTACAGGTGGATCATGCGTTGCGGTCGGTTTTTAAATATCTAAATGACTTATTTCGCCAATTAAATGTGGTCAAGCCGCCGTGTGCGCGTGTCTATGATTTACTCACCGTTGGCAAAATTGAAGGTTTGGTACAGAGCGATTATCGTATCGAATACCGTACCTCGCAACGCAATAACAGTGAACACTACGAAGAGTTGACCGTTACTTTTCGTCGCTCCAAGCCGGAAATGATCAAGGTTAAGCGCGAGGCGGAGACGATTGAAAAATTTCGCGACTTGTTGTGGCAAAACAATATGCGTTTCACCTCCGAGGCGGTGCGTAATGATCGCCGTGTGGTGACCCACGAATTTTTTAATATCACTTCGGAAGTCATTTGTGGTGTTGATATTGTCAGCGACTACGCCGACAAGTTTTTGAGCGGCCTGCCCGGCATTCAAAAAGAAGGCTGCGACGGCCTGATCACCAGCGCCCGCTGGATTGTTCACCGCATGC
>JANPNU010000114.1:0-3465 GCA_031427615.1 Burkholderiales bacterium | reverse complement strand
CCACCACGTTGCGATCAAAGTGGCTTGGTTTTTTGTCGGCCCACGGAGCATAGACTTTTTTTGCCTTGATGCCGCCGAGAATTTTTTTGGCAATGATGGGAAAAATGCCCAGCAGCACAAACGCCAAGCCGAGTTGCCACGACAGTTTGAATTGGCCAAGCTGGGTGCCGGCGTAAACATAAACAATCGTGCCGGCAAACATGCCGACTTGGCTGACCCAATAAAACGTCCAGGTGTGAATCTTGGTCAGCCCCATCGCCATGTTCACCAGAAAAAACGGCACGGCCGGCACCAGGCGCAGCGCAAATAAATAAAACGCACCCTCTTTGACGACGCCCTCATTCAATGTTTTTAGTTTATTGCCGTATTTGTTTTGCACCCAGTCGCCGATGACAAAACGCGAAATCAGAAACGCCAGCGTCGCGCCAATGGTCGATGCAAACGACACCACAATCACACCGGTGGTCACTCCAAACACCGCGCCGCCGACCAGCGTCAAAATCGCCGCGCCGGGCAATGACGCCGCGGCCATCACCACATAAATCGCAAAATAAATGGCGATGGTCAATAACGGATTGGCCAGGTAGTAGTCATTGATGACCGCCTGCTGTGACTTGAAATAGTCAAGGCTGAATAATTTGCCGAGGTCGAAAATAAAAAACACCGCCACCAGCGCGATTAAAACAAGCAGTACCATTAGTTGGTTTTTTTTCATTGGTCTTCCTGAGGTGCGGCGGCGAAATGTGATTCGGGTTTGATTGGAATATCGGTAGTCTAGCCTGCATATTTCATGGGTCGCCCGTGGTTCCCCAGGGAGCGCACTATGAAGAACATTAAATCCAATTTGGATTGTCAATTCTTCGCAAATAAAACGGGCTGCACGCTCGATAGCGGGCGCTCATTTTTGTCACAAGACGGCGCTTTTTTTCCTCCCTCCCGTGCTCATTTGCCCACTACGGCCAGCTATCCCGTGGTCGGTCAGGTAAAAAATCACTCGCCCATTCACTGCGAAAAGCCCTGCATGGCTTTCAGGTTCAGCGGGCACGGCGCGCGCGCCGCGAAACCCCCGCTTCACCTCATCAAACGTGCCCCCATGAAATATGCAGGCTAGTCTTGTGTCACGAAGATTGTTAGACGCAAACCGATGGTGCCCGCACCAAGCCGAGCGCGTGAGGCGGCGCATAGGCCGGCCCGTGGCTGATACGAGCGAAATAAGACACATGGGCCGCAGAACCGACCGGCCAGTTTTTTATAAACGATTTCTCAAAAACCGCGTGTTGATAATGTACGGGCAGGGCATCAATATGGATGTTGTTGATCACCTCGCCATATTGCGCCTGCCCTTGCGGCGCGGGATGAATCGAGATGCGGCTGATCAGGCCGTAATGCGTGCCACCAAAATTCGGCATGCCCGCCGCGCCATTGTTGATGACAAAGCGCCGCGCCGCGCCCGCGCCGAAGCGTCTAAACGTCGGCAGACAGGTGTGGCTCGATGCAAAACCGGCCAGATTGTTTTGTTGGCAGACGTCTTGCAGCCACGTCGAATTGTCTGGCTCGTGTAATGCATCGTGGGCAAATCGCCAACCGGCAAGCGACTCGGCATCCCCATGCACAATGCCGACACGACTGTCGCCAACAGCGGCAACCAGATGCATTGGCAATGTCGCCAATTGTTCGGCGAGCGCCGGTGTGTTGCGCGCCGTCGCGCGCAGGCGGCGCATGATGCTGTTTGATCGCTCGACGTCGGCATCATCAACATAGTCCGGATAGGCGCAACCACAACCAGCATCATTGGCATCGGTTGCAAATTCGGTTTCGACATTGCCGCGCAACGCCGTGTGTTTGAGCACTTCGGCATTGACCGCCAAAAAACTTTCGACGTCAACATTGAACCAGTTGAAGTCGCCGTTAAAAATCAGAATTGGTTTGACCGGTTCCTGTGCCGCCATGGACAGAATGGTGTGCAACGCCGAGACATTGCCATATAAGCCACCAATCACATAGATGGTTTCGGCGTGAACATCCGCATCGCGTGAAAACACGCTCGGTGAATAGCGGTAATGAAGCGGGCAGGATCGGCCTGGGGTCATGGGAGATTAAGTATAAAGACGACTATTGGCGGGTCTTTTCGGCAAAAAATAACGCAAAACGCGCACCAACAAACGACTTTCTATTCTGCCGCCTGCAGTGCAGTTATGTTTTCGGCAGGTGAATCAAGCGCGCCGCCGCAGCTTGAACCCTGTCCGGCGGTGCAGCCGTAACAATGGTCCTTGACCACGATCGGGTTGCCGAGCAAATCCACATCCATCAATTCTCGTAAGTGAATCTTCAGCGCTGACTCGCTTGTGCCAGCGCGGTGTAACGGCAGTCCTAGCATTTGATTGAAGTCGCAATCGTAAACAAAACCCTGATAGTCCACCGACAACAACGAGCGGCACATCACACTGTCCAGATTGGCCGCCTGAAAATTTGCCACCAGCAGGTCCATGTAGCCTACAAATTGTCCCTTCGAAATCAGCGTCGAGCCAAATCGTTTGATTGGCATATTGGTGATGGTGAACAGCTGATTAAATTGAATCCCAAAATTGGATTGCAGTAAACGATGGTAGTCGGCCTCGAGTGCTTCCTGCGGCGGCGGCAACTTTGGCCCTTGCGGGTTAAACACCAGATTCATAATCAAATGGGAGCCGGGCAAACCATAACCCAGCGCATTGAGTTTTTTGAGCGCCACAATCGAGACCTCAAACACCCCATCACCACGCTGTTTATCCACATTGTCTTGTGAATAACACGGCAGCGACGCCACAATTTCCACGCCCTCTTCGGCCAGAAATGCCGCCATGTCCTCAAAGCCCGGCTCTTCGAGAATCGTCAGGTTGCAGCGATCAATCACCCGCACTCCCATTGCGCGGGCGGCGCGGACCAAAGTGCGAAAGTGTGCGTTTATCTCCGGTGCACCGCCGGTCAAATCCAGCAGCTTCACTTTTGAGGCGCGCATAAACGCGATCACATCCTCGATCGTCTCGGCGGACATCATCTCGGTGCGGTCCGGGCTCGCATTCACATGGCAATGAAAACACGACTGGTTACACTTGTAGCCAAGATTGACCTGGAGCGTGTCGAGCGCCTTGCGCTGGATGTGCGGGAAGCCGCGTGATTTCATCAAATGAAGGGTTTGGTGCATGCTGGTCTCGGCAAAGTTTTATGGATGCTACCCGATGTCAGTTGATACGTCGATGCGCGACCATCGGATGCAGGCATGGCGGCAACAATAGGCATGGCGGCAACAATAGGCAGGCCGGTCAGATAAAGCGCGCAATCTCGTCCAGCGGTTTGCGGGAGAACCGCATGCACGGTTTGCTGAGGGAGGGCAGGCGCAAGTCTGACCTCTACTCCACTGAGGAGCAGCAAGTGGTTAGTGCGTATTCCGGACCAAAGTGACCGGTGATTCCGGACGAAAGTGAC
>JANPNU010000113.1:0-3919 GCA_031427615.1 Burkholderiales bacterium | reverse complement strand
GATTAATTCTTTACATGGAGGTGACAAATGGATTCCAATAAAAAACCGGCCGACAATGAGAAAGTGACGTGCCAAGCTTGTAAGAAGTCAATGGCGGCAGACGACGCCATCACACCCGAAGCCAGTGACTACTATCTGCATTTCTGCGGTCTGGATTGTTATGCGCAGTGGCAAACCGCCAAATCGCGACCGGCCAAACCTTCCAAACCCGCCTGATCCCAACGCAACGCAGGCGCGGCTTAGGGTGCCTGTCAGCCGATGCCGGCCGTTGATCCCTAGTGCTTATGTCCGCCGGTGTCTTTTTCCTGCCCTTTGGCGGTCACGTCGACAGTAAACGTTTTTTTGTCGGCTGACTCAAAAGTGAGTTTTAGTGGAACCGTGTCCCCCTTGTTGATGGGCTTGACGACCTTGAACAACATGACGTGAAAACCGCCCGGTTTGAGCTCGACCATTTTGTTGGCGGGAATTTCAATCGCGTCAACGGCTTTCATTTCCATCACGCCGTCTTTCATTTTCATGTCGTGGATTTCGACCGTTCCCGCGGCGGGGGATTCGGCCTTGAGCAAGCGCAGTGGCTTGGCCGATTTGATGTGCATATAAGCAGCCGACACACTGCCGCCGGGCACGGTCGTTTTTGCCCAGACATCAAATACACGTAAGGATGGTTCTGCCGTGGATGACTGCGCGTGTGTGACGACGGGGGTCAACATTGCGCCGATGGTGATGATGATGGCGACGGGTAAACGGTTAAATTTCATACAAGCTCCAGATTAAAAGTGATTGGAGAAATTATCCCAGCAACGGGCCGATTTGCAAATATGACGCTGCTTCATCGACATTATTGCGGATTTTGTTTGCGGGCAAATAGGGAACGATGCCCAAACACGGCGCGGCAATCATTTGTTTCAACGTTGCAATATTTTCGGTAAAACAATTCATATGCGGGTCGATGGTGTTGGCGACCCAACCGGCCAATTTTATTCCGCGCACGTGAATCGCTTCAACGGTCAGCAGCGCATGGTTCAAACAGCCGAGGCGCATGCCGACCACCAGGATTACGTCAAGTCCGAGCCGGGCAGGTAAAACTGACATCGACTCAGTGGCGGAAAGCGGCACCAAAAATCCACCGGCACCCTCGACCAGCACGGTGTCATGGTTGCGCGCCAGTGATTGAAACGCGGCGTCGATGTTTTTGAGATCAATGGTTCGGCCTTCGTGCTGCGCGGCAAGGTGCGGGGCAATGGCCTCGCCAAAACAATATGGATTGACAATATGGGCGTCGATGGGCTTTCCATAAACGCTGAGCATCTGTGCCACGTCGTCATTCAATATTTGGTCATCATCGTTAGTGCCGACTGGTGATGCTTCTACGCCAGCCGCAACCGGCTTCATCGGGGCGACGTGAATGCCGCGTTCACGCAGTGCAACCATCAATGCGCAGGTGATGAGCGTCTTGCCGACCCCGGTATCGGTGCCGGTAATAAAAAAGTTTTTCATGCGTGCCCGACCATCCGTTTAAATTCCCCGAGCGAAATGGCTTGTTGCCCATCAATTGTTTTGCGTTTTGCAAAGGCGGGTTTCCATGCGTGACCGTAAATGACTTCATAGGTGGTGGGTAATCGGCCATTGACGCGAAATTGTTCATAGGCGGCGGCCAGTTGTTGCCAACGTGTTTTGCCCATCAAGCCGCGCGCGCGATTCGGTAAAACATTGTGTGCACCAATGCCCTTGAGTTCACGCATCAAGGTCATGAGCTCGGTGTAGGTGACGGTCATGATTTCGCAATCCATCACCGGGTCGGCAAATCCGGCTTCCACCAAGATGTCACCAATGTCGTGCATATCCACGAAGGTGTTGACGTGCGCATGATCATCCACCGCGCGAAACGCCTGACGTAATTCTTTGAGCGTGTCCGGGCCGAAGGTGGTAAACATCAGCAATCCCTCCGGTCGCAACACCCGCATCATTTCCCGTGCAATTTTTTGCGGGTCACACCACTGCATGGTAAGACTGGAGACCGCGAGGTCAATCGATTCATCGGCAAGCGGCAGGACTTCGGCGTCGGCACAAATCGGAAAACGTGGCGGCGACGTACCGATTAATTGCTTGAACCAGCTGGGCTGACCAAGACGATCACGCGTGTGTTTGACCATGCGTGGTGCCAGATCCAACGCCAATAACTGAGCGGTGGGATCACGTTCGGCGAGTTTGGCGGTGACGTAGCCGGTGCCGCAGCCAAAGTCGAGTGTGCGTTTTGGCGCGAGTTTGATGTATTGCAAACGCTCCAACAATCGGTCGGCAATTTCGCGTTGCAAAAATGCGTGATCGTCATAGGTCGCCGAGGCACGATCAAACGAGTGTCGGACGGCCTGGCGAAGTGGCAGGTTGGGTGGGGTGGTCATGAATTCAGAAAGGGTTTGATGCGCGTGATAAACGCCGAGCGGTGTGACAAAAATGGCGCATGCGCGGCATGGGCGATCATGCAGTATTCTGCATTGGGCATGGCCGCCGCCAGCCAGCGCGCCGCAGGTTCGGGGGTTAATGCGTCGTGATCGCCCTGCATCACCAAGGTAGGAGTTGAAATGCGGCAGGCCAGCGGACGCAAATTGGTTTCAGCCAACATTTCCAGGCCATGCATCAGGTTGTTGAGGTTGGGGGCACCGCGCGCCAATACCGCTGTTTGCAAGAGTTGAATGGTGCGACGAATATTGTCCGGCTGCCCCGTATGGGCCGGTTGGAGTGCCTGTAAAGCCAAAAAATTTTTGATGGTGGCCGCATAGTTGGTTATGAGCCGTGATGCGAAATCGGTAAGTACGCCGGGTTTCATGCCGTGTGGCCAATCGTTGCTGGTGACAAATTGTGGTGTGGTCGCGACCAGGATAAGTTTGTCAATTTTTTGCGGATGACGCAGCGCAAACTTCATCGCGACCTGCCCGCCAAGCGACCAGCCGAGCAGGTTGGTTTTGGCCGGCAATACGTCGTGGATGGCGTCACTCATTTCATCGAGCGTGGTGGCCTTGACGTTGGCAGACTGGCCGTGGCCGGGCAAATCAATCAAATGCAAGGTGAAATGTTCGGCGAGTTCGTCGCGAATGTTTTGCCACACCGCACCATTGAGTCCCCAGCCGTGCAGCAATGCCAAATCGGGGCCGTGTCCCTGCGTGGTGACAAAAACACTCATCGTTTGTCCATCAGCGTGACTTCAATGTCGGTGAGGGCGGTGATCAAATCAAACACGTCATCACTATTGTGATTTGCCGATAACGACACCCGCAGCCGTGAGGTACCGGCTGGCACCGTCGGCGGGCGAATGGCCGGCACCAAAAAATGCCGTTCGCGTAATGTCTCGGCGAATGCCAGAGCGGTGGCATTGTCACCCACAATCACCGGCTGAATGGCGGTTTGTGAAAATGGCAGACGGGCGAACTGGAGTTTTAAGGAGTCATTAAAAAAGTCGATGAGGGTGCGCAAATGGCGACGGCGTTCATGATCCTCGGTCATGATGTTGAGGGCGGCGAGGCAACCGGCCGCAATCGCCGGTGGGGTCGCGGTGGCAAATAAATAAGTGCGCGCGGCTTGCATGATCCAATCAATCACATCTTCATGGCCGGCCACAAATGCCCCGTAGCCCCCCACCGCTTTGCCGAGTGTGGCCATATAAACAATACGCTCGCTGGTTTTGCCGAGCATGTTGAAATGCTCCAACACACCCTTGCCGCGATAACCCAGCACACCAAAGCCGTGGGCATCATCCAATACCAAAATGGCATCGTGTTGTTCGGCGAGCGCCAGCAGTTCCGGCACCCATGCGATATCACCATCCATGCTGAATACTGCATCAGTAACAATCAATTTACGCGCGCTGTTTGAGCCATTTTTATCCCATTCGGCAAGCTGGGAGCCGAGTTTGGCAATATCG
>JANPNU010000112.1:0-5024 GCA_031427615.1 Burkholderiales bacterium | reverse complement strand
GTAATCCGGCAACGAATCCTGATCGGTTTGATCCGCACGCAGCTCGGCGGAGGGTGGCCGGGTGATGACCCGCTCAGGAATCACCCACGACTGGCTGTTGCGCCAGTGGCACAACTGATAGACCAAGGTTTTTGACACGTCTTTAAGAATGGCATAACCACCGGCCATGTCGCCATATAGGGTGGAATAACCAACCGCCATCTCGCTTTTGTTGCCGGTTGTGACCACCATGGCACCGAATTTGTTTGACATGGCCATCAGCAAAGTGCCGCGGACCCGTGCCTGAATGTTTTCTTCGGTCGTGTCGGCGGGCCGTCCCGCAAACTTTGGCAGAAGCGTGGCATTAAAAGCGTCAACCATGGGCGTAATCAACAATTCAGAATATTTCACACCATGAATTTTCGCCATTTCGCGGGCGTCATCGAGTGAAATTTGCGCCGTGTATGGTGATGGCATCATCACCGTTTCGACCCGATCCGTGCCAAGCGCATCCACCGCGATCGCCAGGGTCAACGCCGAATCTACGCCCCCGGACAAACCGAGCAACACGCCCGGAAACCCATTTTTATTGACGTAATCGCGCAACGCCAAAACCAAGGCACGATACACACTTGCTGCCATCGGCAACGTCGGATGCAGCGGACCACTGATCATCCCGGACTTGAATTCCACCAAGCCCAGCGACTCCTCAAATTCACGTTCCTGGTATCCAACCGTGCCATCCTTGTTAATACCGAATGAAGCGCCGTCAAATACCAGCTCATCCTGGCCGCCAACCCAGTGGGCGTACAGAATTGGCACCGAATTCTCCTTCACCCGCGCCTGTACCACGTCGTAACGGGTTTCAAGCTTGTTGATGTCGTAGGGCGACGCATTGGGCACCACAATCAGCTCGGCACCGGCGCGAACGGTGGCCGCCACGGGGGCGCTGTACCAAACGTCTTCACAGATCAACACACCGATCTTGACGCCATTGAGTTCAAAAACAAATGGCTTGTGACCGGTTTCGAAATAACGTTTTTCATCAAACACCTGATAATTTGGCAGGCGTTGTTTGAGATAGGTATGAACGATCCGGCCATGTCGAATCAACGACGCGGCATTAAACAGGCGTCCACGGCACTCGCCAACCGGTGTCGGCTGGCCACTTTCGTCACTGTGCACAACATGCGGATGGCCAACAATCATCGCGACGTCGCGGGTGGCGGCATCAGCGTGCAGACGGTCACACAAATTGATCAGTGCCTCGGCGCAGGCTTCGCGAAAATCGTGGCGAAACAGCAGGTCTTCCGGCGGATAGCCACACAGAGCGAGTTCGGGTGTGACCACCAGCGCGGCACCCTGGATTTGCGCACGCGCAGCAACATCAACCAACTTTTCAACATTCCCGGCAAAGTCGCCCAATAAAAAATTTACTTGGGCAATGGCAATTTTCATAAAAAACTCCGCAATAGTGAGTTGGCACGATTATAGGCGCTGGGTGCCGATGCCATCGGCGGAAACAGTGGCAATTTCGACGAAAATAGCGGAATGAATGAAACCAATATTCGTGTGCACGACTCCCTGTCGGACATTGACGCCACAGATTGGGACAGCATGACCGCGGCCAATCCGACTGTGAAACATGCCTGGTTACAGTCCATGATCGACACCGGCTGCACCACGGCCGCCAGTGGATGGTTGCCGCAGTTCTTGACATTGACACGCGAAATCGACGGCCGCACCCAACTGGCCGGCGCGGTGCCGCTTTATTTAAAGAGCCATAGTTATGGCGAGTATGTGTTTGATTGGGCGTGGGCGGATGCCTATCACCGGGCCGGCCTTGATTACTATCCAAAACTCGTCTGTGCCGTGCCATTTACGCCCTGCACCGGTGCACGCATTCTTGCCCGGACCAGCCACGATCGTGACGCGCTTATCAACGCGATGATTTTGTTGGCCGAAGACACGACGGTGTCGTCATTACACGTATTGTTTTCGCCCGACGATGAACAACAGGCGTTGGTCAAACACGGCATGTTGGCGCGGCAAAACGTGCAATTTCATTGGGAAAATAAAAACTACGCCAACTTCGCTGACTTCTTGTCGTCCATGAATCATGACAAGCGCAAAAAGATCAAACAGGAACGAAAGTATGTCAGGCAGGCGGGGGGGACCTTTCAACGAAAGGTTGGCAATGAAATCACTGCAACCGACTGGGATTTTTTCACGCGCTGTTACGCCCACACCTATCAGCAGCACCGCTCCACCCCGTATCTGAATCGCGAATTTTTTGGTCTGGTTGGCGATCGTATGCCCGACAACATCCTGCTGATTATCGCCAGTCAAAACAGCGAACCGATTGCGGCCAGCCTGAATCTATTTAACGAACAGACCTTGTACGGACGATATTGGGGTGCGCTGGCACCGATGTCCGGCTTACATTTTGAGACCTGTTATTACCAGGCGCTGGAATTTTGCATCGACCGCAACATTCAGTTTTTTGAAGGCGGGGCGCAGGGAGAACATAAACTCGCCCGCGGCTTTACCCCGGTTATCTGCCATTCCGCCCACCTCATCAAAAACGTCCGTTTTGCCAACGCCGTCGGAAATTTTTTGCAGCGGGAAGCAGGTGGGATCGATCAATATTTGGACGAATTAGATACCCATCGTCCATTCAAGCATGTGCCATAGAACCAACGTCATCCCAGTCAAAGCACCGTATCAGGTGTTGCCATGGTCTTTAATGCCACTTGTTTTTTGCCATTGGTCGACCGCAATTCAAACCACCACATGGCACCTTTTTTGACACTCACGTATCCGTCAGACCCATTGATCAATTTTGCCGCAACCATACCAAGGGTGGGTTGATGACCAACCACAATCACATTCTGCGAATTCGTCGGCCAGGAAGCGGCCGCCATGACCGACGTCGGTGACGCGTTGACACCAAGCTCGTCAATTGTTATGACCGGCAAACCAAGTGCAGCGGCGGTTTGTTGCGCGCGATTGGCAGGACTGGCGAGCAGACACCATTCATTGATGCCGCCTTGCAGTTGACTGTGCAACCAAGCCGACATATGCGCAGCTTGTTTTCTGCCCTTTAGAGTGAGATTGCGAGCGGAATCAGACGGCGCGTCATCTTCTGCGTCGGCATGCCGCCATAATATTAATTGCATTCAATGCCCATTTTCGTTTTGATTATCTTGTCACAAACATTGCACATTTCAGGCAAAAAAACCTAACAACTTGGATACTGCCATGGGTGTAAGCCTAGCGTGGCACAAGCGAGATTACAAGCGCATTTCACATCAGTTAATGACCGTTGGGTTTTCAATTGCAGATGGGGCAACCAAATAACGCCCATTGCACGACTCACTTGGGCGACACTTGAGATCAAGGACAAATCGCAACGAAACGAGTAAACTCAAAAACGTCAAATATGGCAGCGCCCATACTGCCATTAAATCGACCCGTTTACGGGCGAACTGTGCAGAGTCGCTCAACACCGTTTTAACCCCGCCCACTCACAAGAGGAGATTCATCCATGACAAAAATGAAAAGCATTTCCAAACTTGCAATCGGAATCATTGCCGGCGCTATGTTGGCCGCACCGGTGATTGCGCAAGAGCTCACCGGAACACTAAAAAAAATCAAAGACTCCGCCACCATCACCATTGGTCACCGTGAAACCTCCATTCCGTTTTCCTATTTGGATGAAAAACAGCAGCCAATCGGCTATTCGATGGATATTTGTATGGCCATCGTTGAAGAAGTCAAAAAGACCCTTGGTGTGACACCCTGACCGTCAAGTTGAACCCGGTCACCTCCCAAACCCGTATTCCTTTGATGGCGAATGGCACAATCGATTTGGAGTGCGGTTCGACCACCAACACCTTGAAGCGTCAGGAACAGGTTGCATATGCACCAACAACATTTATTACCGGCACCAAGCTGGTGGTAAAAAAATCATCCAAAATCAAAAGCTACAAAGATCTGAAGGGCAAAACCGTTGTGGTCACCCAGGGAACCACCAATGAACGCGTAATCAAAGCCTTGAATGACGCTGAAAACCTCGGCATGAAATTTTTGTCCGCCAAGGATCACGGTGAATCATTCCTGACCGTCGAGTCCGGTCGCGCCGCCGCATTTGCGATGGATGACGTGCTGTTGTATGGTCTGGTTGCCAAGCAGAAAAAGCCTGCTGACTATGCCGTTGTTGGCGAATATCTGTCCTACGATCCCTATGCGATCATGCATCGCCGCAACGATGCCGACTTCGGTTTGGCGGTGAATCGTGCCTTGTCGGCCATGTTCCGTTCAGGCGACATCACCAAGCTTTACGAAAAATGGTTTGTCGGCAAACTGCCTGATGGCTCCACCATGGGCATGCCAATGAGCCCCATGCTCAAGACCACGTTCGCCGCTCAGGCACTGCCGGAATAAGCACGACGCAACATTTGGAATGAAGTCATAATCGAGTAAGATAAGGGGAATCGAGCAATCGGTTCCCTTTTTTTTGCCTCATCACTTTGTGGCGCATTTTTCAAAGTGATCCAAACAAAAAGACCGCTAAAAATAGCGGCGGCAATGTAAAACACGTGCCAGTTGGGTTGCCCATCGCATCGCAAGACAACGTCACTCGTCAAAAAAAGCCATAGGAGATCACGCGCCATGGAATGGAAGTTTTTTCTGGAGCAAGCTCCCTCCGGGGGCATGACCTATTTGGGCTGGTTAGGGTCGGGACTGTTATGGACCATGCTGGTGTCGGTGTGCGCCTGGGTCATCGCATTTTCGCTCGGTTCCGTCTTGGGCATTTTGCGCACCACGCCCCTAAAGTGGCTGAATCTTGCCGCCACCATCTACGTCGAAATTTTTCGCAATATCCCGTTGCTGGTACAAATGTTTCTTTGGTATTTTGTGGTGCCAGAGATCATTCCAACGGAAATGGGCGATTGGCTGAAACAAACCTATCCCTATCTGATCACCCTGCCGTTTGCGCAATTTAGCTTGCTGGAATTCTCGGCGGCGGTGTTATTCCTGGG
>JANPNU010000111.1:0-2109 GCA_031427615.1 Burkholderiales bacterium | reverse complement strand
CGTTGATGCCGGTTGGAATGTTTTGTCCGCGCCGTGGGCAAAAACGATTTTGCCATCGGTCAGGCGCACCACAATTGCCCCCAGTGCATCGTCTGGAAAATTGCGGTCGCGCAACATTTTGTTGATTTCGACCGGCAATTGGCCGTGACAGGGCGTGCTCCATGCCGCACCAAAAATTGTCACAACAAAAACAATAAAAACGATTAACTTTTGCATAACTTCCCGGGTGTTTCTCTGGTTTGACAAAGGGAACAACCATAAACGAGCTGTTGTTTTTATGAAACAGTCGTGAATCAACATTCCATTGGTAGTATATTGGTATTAATAGCCAAAGGTAGCCATTCGCGACGCGCTCGACAATACAAAAATAATCACCGTCATTCAGGTGAATAGCCGCGCGAGGTTATCCAAATATTCGGACCCGTCGATTAGTCACAATCACATTCACACTCAGGAGAGACCAGTGAAACTAACAAAAATTGCCCAGGTGATTTCATTGATCTGCATTGCAGGTTCCGCATTTGCCCAAACACCCGCACCGGCACCGGCCGCACCGGCAAAGCCGGTTGTAAAAGCGGAAAAAATTGAAGTGACCGGGTCGAGCATCAAACGTGTGAACGATGAAGGGGCGCTTCCTCTACAAATCATCACCAGAGAGGAAATTGAGCAGACTGGCCTGAGCAGCGTTGACCAGATTGTCGACATGCTCTCAGCGAACGTGGCGTCAAATACCAATCAGATCACCAATAACGCTGTGTTCGGTAGCGACGCCGACAAGACCTTGGGAGGTGCGAACTTCGCCAACCTGCGTGGCCTTGGCCCATCCGGGACTCTCGTTCTACTGAATGGCCGCCGCGTGTCCACACATGGTTTGAGCGGTGGCTCGGTGGACTTGAACGCCATCCCCATGGATGCCATTGATCGGGTTGAAGTTTTGAAAGATGGCGCATCCGCTCTCTACGGTACGGATGCCATCGGCGGCGTAATTAACTTCATCACGCGTACGAGCTATGAAGGCGCCACCGTACGTTTCAACTACAGTACACCAAGTGCTTCTGATGCGGGCTCGCGGACGCGTTTCTCAGCGACGGGCGGGATCGGCAAGCTGGAGCGCGACGGCTGGAACGTGATGGCGAGCCTCACGGTGGATGACAACAAAATCCTGCGTGGGCCGGATCGCCCTTGGGCTACCGGCTACCAGCCGGATCGTTTGCTTACGCCTGACTCCACCAGTTCCATGCACGCTAACATCATCGCCTCTGCTGGCACGGCCTTGACAGCGGCGGGCACGGTAGTGGGGCCTACAGACCCCACTCGCTACACCAACCTTAATCTGCTCGCCATCCAAGGGCGTTGCCAAGAAATTGTCGGCCAAGTGCCGCTCGCGCCAAACATTACCACTTGGAACTTGTTCGGATATACCCAGGCCAATTCACGCTATCGTTGCACGCGCGATTACGGTCGCAACTACATGCTGACAGCACCCCAAGAGGCAATAAACGCACTTATGCGTGGCACGGTTAACCTGGGCAGCACTGACCGCCTTGCCATTGAAGTGGTCTCGTCCCGCGTCACGAACCGAGGCGAATACGCGTCAGTGCAAATCAGTTCGAGCGGCAACCCGGTAATGAATCTGCGACCGGACAGCCCGTACTACCTTAACATGCAAACGTTGGTCGGTGCGACACAATTCAACCCGACGCTGCCCGTCGCCTACCGTGTCAACATGCTGAACGATCTGGGCTTCCGCATAAGGGAAAATGAAACCACCAACCTTCGGGTTCAAGCCATGCTGGATGGGGTAGTTGGGAAGTACGACTACACTGTTGGCATTGGCTACGGAAACTCTAAGAGTACTGCAACGTTGATCAATGGCTTCCCCAATACACGCAGATGGGTTGATCTCCTAGCCTCTGGCCGCTACAACCCGTTCATCATGCCAGGTCAGACACAAACCCCTGATGTCGTCGCTGCCTTTGAGGCCATGCAGATGCGCGGAAAGATTTATGATGGCGAAACCAATGTTGTTCAGGCGGACGCGACTATTAGGTCAAGTTTTGCCATCCGACCCAGGGCCAGGTGCACATCGCCTTGCACCAGGAGCCCGGC
>JANPNU010000110.1:0-6170 GCA_031427615.1 Burkholderiales bacterium | reverse complement strand
GCGGCGAGAAAATACGATGCACTGGAGGCGTCACCTTCAACGTAGATGTTTTCAGGGGATTGGTATTTCGATCCCCCCGCCACCCAAAACGAATGCCAGTTATTGTGTTTGATGTTCACACCAAATTGCGCCATCAGGTTTAAGGTGATATCCACGTACGGCTTGGAAATGAGCTCACCGATCACCTCAACCGTCATATCCCGGCCAAGCAACGGCAAGACCATCAACAGTGCCGATAAAAACTGGCTCGAGACGTCACCTCGGACAGAAACACGACTGGTTGCCGTGGCGCGAAACGGCATAATCTGCAAGGGAGGGTAGCCGCCATTTTGTGTGTACGAAATTGCCGCGCCGAGTTCAATCAGGCTCGTGACCAGATCGCCAATCGGTCGCTCGCGCATCCGTGGCACACCGTCCAATTGATAGTGCCCTTGCTGAAGTGCCAGCGCAGCGGTTAATGGCCGGAAGGCCGTACCGGCATTTCCCAAAAACAATTCGGCACGTTTAACTGGAAATTCGCCCCCGCAGCCATGCACAATGTGGGTGTGCTGATCTGACTCATCGATTTTTATGCCAAGCGTTGCGAGCGCGGCTAGCATCACATCGGTGTCGTCGGACTTCAACAAATTGTGGACGGTGGTGCCAACATTGTTATTTTGGACCCCACACAGCGCGGCCAGCAATAATGTGCGGTTGGAGATCGATTTTGAGCCGGGCAGTGTCACTTCACCGCCGGCGTGTGACGCCGCGGGTAAGGTTATTTCAGCCGGAAATATCGGCGCGTGGCTCATGCTGAATCGTCATGAAACTGATTGAACTGCCCGGACAACCATTGCCCGCGGGCGTGTTGTGCGCGTTGCAACAGACCCATGAGTTCCGCCTCGTTTGCATCGGCCAGAAAATCTCGCAAGCGCGTGGTTTTTGCCATATACGCGTCGAGTTCGGCCAACAAAGCAGTTCGATTGTTCAGCGCGATATCACGCCACATTTCCGGACTGGAACTCGCAATTCGCGTGAAATCACGAAACCCGGAGGCGGCGTGTTCAAACAGGATGCGCGCATTGGGACGTGATGCCAACTCTTCGACCAACACAAATGCCAGCATGTGTGGCAAATGGCTGACCGCCGCAAACACCGCATCGTGGGTTTCAGCGGTCATGTCCACCACCACTGCACCAACCAACTTCCAAATATCAGCTGCTTGATCACGAACCGCCGCGGAATTTTCGGCCAATGGCGTCATCACCACTTTTTTGCCAATAAATAATGTCGCGTCCGCCGCCAACGGCCCGTGCTGCTCACGTCCGGCAATGGGGTGGCATGGCACAAATTGACCAAACCGGTGTGCCAGGTTTTGCCGCCCGGCAGCGATGACATCCTGCTTGGTGCTGCCAACATCCATGACCAACGTATGGTCATCAAGATATGGCAATATTTCCGCCATGATCAAACCCATTTGCCGAACCGGAATGGCGAGTAACACCAGGTCGGCCCCTTTGACATCGGCGATCCCTCCGGCAATATCAATCGAACCAAACGACTTTGCAAGATTCAGGGAATCCAAATCGCAATCAACGCCCACCACCGTCTTAACCGAATGCGCGTTTTTCAACGCCAATGCAAACGACGCGCCGATCAAGCCGGTGCCCATGATGACAATTCGGTTCAACATATAACGATTATCAAACTCCAATATTAGCGCGCGATTTCGGGCGAAAACGACTGAAAGTGCGCGTGACTAATCGACTTTCACTTTTAAGTTTCTACTAAACCTTGGCAGCGTCCAGCGCCGTCAAAAACCGTGCATTTTGATCGGCGGTGCCCACCGTCACCCGTAAATAATCCGGCAAACCGTATCCGGCAATCGGTCGCACAATCACGCCTTGCCTGAGTAATGACTGGAATACCGAACCCGCCCGGTCAATTTTGAAGGTCACAAAATTACCGTAGGACGGGATGACCGCCAGCCCGCGCGCCAACAAAGCCTTCGATAACATGGCGACGCCCTCGGCGTTCACCCGGCGACTTTCGGCGATGTGGGCATCGTCAGCCAAGGCGGCGACCGCGGCCACCATCGCCAGATGATTAACGTTGAATGGTTGTCGAACACGATTCATGAGGTCAATCAACTGCGGCGCAGCGAAGCCAAAACCGATGCGCAAACCGGCCAGACCATAAGCCTTGGACAAAGTATGCGAAATAATGAGATTGGGAAATTCCGCCAACCACGGCACACTGTTATAGGCATCTTTCGGCTGCAAATATTCGCCGTAGGCCTCATCAAGAATCACCAATACGTTTCCCGGCACGCTTGATAAAAATGCATGTAAGGCAGTGGCATCAACAAAGGTGCCGGTCGGATTGTTTGGATTCGCCAGAAAAATCATTTTCGTGGTGGGCAGGACCGCCGCACGCATCGCCGCCAAATCGTTACCGAAATTCTTGGCTTTGACTTCAATGCCGGTCGCCCCGACCGCTTGTGTTGCCAGCGGATACACCGCAAAGGCGTGTTGGGAATACACGGCCGAGTCACCTTCGTGCATGAAGGTGCGTGCCGCCAACTCAAGCACGTCATTTGAGCCGTTGCCCAAAATAATTTGTTCCCTAGTGACACCGAATTTTTTCGCAATCGCCACCTTTAGTGCATAACCACCCCCGTCCGGGTACAACGCCAAATCCGGCAACGCCGCTTGTATGGCGGCGATGGCTTTTTTACTCGGCCCGAGCGGATTTTCATTCGAGGCGAGCTTGACGATATCGGCCTCGGCGAGCCCAAGTTCACGCGCCACATCGGAGATTGGCTTGCCAGGTTGGTAGGCGGCAATGCTACGGATATAGGGTGGTGCAAGTTCGGTTAATTTCATCGCGGAAGAGCCTCAATAAAAACGGACGGACGCGGCAAAACGTAAAAATCCGCCATCAGATAAACAAAAAAATCATGCAAAAAATCAGATGACAGCAACCGGATATGAACCCAATACCTTGACGTAGCCGGCAATTGTGCGCAACTCAACCAGGGCAGCGGCGACGTTGGCATCATTCACATGGCCGTCGATATCAACAAAAAATAAATACTCCCAAATTGCGATTTTTGACGGCCGCGATTCGAATTTCGACATCGACACCCCACGATTTGCAAACGGCGTGAGCATTTCATAAACCGCCCCCGAACGGTTCGGCGCCGATAACACCAATGATGTTTTATCCTTGCCGGTCGCCTTGGGCTCGTAATTTCCCATCACCAAAAATCGCGTGGTGTTATTGGGCTCGTCTTCAATATTGGACGCCAGTAACGTCAACCCGTAATGAGCGGCCGCCGTTTCACCGGCAACGGCTGCGGTAAACGGCTCCAGCGATGTCCGCCGTGCGGCTTCCGCATTGGATGCCACTGAAATGCGTTCGGCATTTGGCAGATGGATGTTCAACCACTCATGGCACTGCGCGAGTGATTGCCCGTGGGAAAAAACTTTTTGGATATTGGCAAGTGGCGCCATATCCGTCGCCATCAAATGATGATGAATGCGTACCAGCACCTCACCACAGGTCTTTAGTGGTGTCTGCGGCATCAGATCGAGTGACCGGCCAACCGCGCCCTCGGTGGAGTTTTCCACCGGCACAATGCCAAAATCGCAGGCGTTGGATTCAACGCTGCGATAAACCTCGTCAATAGACGACTGCGGCTTTAACAGCGCACCTTCTCCAAAATGTTTTTTTGCCGCGAGCTCGCTGAAGGTCCCCTGCGGTCCCATGTAAGCAACTGTAATTGGCCGCTCCAGCGCCAGGCAGGCGGACATAATTTCGCGAAACAAACGCGCCACCACTTCATCCGGCAATGGCCCGGTATTTAGTTGTTTGATTCGAAGCAATACCTCCGCCTCACGCTCCGGCCGGTAGGCTTGACCAGCTTTAAGCGCACCAACCTGCCGCGCCAGCATTGCCCGCGCATTGAGTTTGGTCAGAATTTCCGCGTCCAAGGCGTCGATGGCGACGCGTAACTCGGTGAGGTCTTTTTTGGGCTCGGTCATGCGCCTATTTTAGCCTGTCGGAACTGCAATACTCCGGCACTTTTAGTATTGAGCATATCAGGCGACGAGGGTGCCGAAAAAATTACATGCCTCTCGTGAAGGCTTATAATTATTAGCCGTGACGCTGATGAAACGCTCGCATATAAGTCGTCAGCGCTTTGACTGCGTCCAACGAAACCGCGTTATAGATCGAGGCACGCAACCCACCAATCGCCTTATGACCCTTCAGACCACTCAGGCCGGCTTCAGTGGCACCGTCGAAGAATGATTGATTCAATGCCTCATCTCGCAAAAAAAACGGCACGTTCATGCGCGATCGATCGGCGTGATCGACGCGATTAAGGTAAAAGCCCTCTGAGCCATCGATGGCGGCGTATAACATTGCCGCCTTTTCAATATTGCGCTTTTCGACGGCCGCCAGGCCACCTTGTTTTTTGAGCCACTTGAAGGTCAGTCCGGCCAGATAGACCGCGAATGTCGGTGGTGTGTTCAACATCCAATCACTCGCCGCTTGCTGGGTGTAATCAAACACCGATGGTGTCAGCGGATGGGCATGACCAAGCAGGTCGTCACGGACAATCACCAACGTCAAACCCGACGGACCGATATTTTTTTGCGCGCCGCCGTAGATACAACCAAATTGGCTAACATCGACCGGCCGCGACAAAATATGTGAAGACATATCAGCGACCAATGGCACGTCGTCGTCAAATTCCGGCGTCCAGAAATACTCAACCCCATGAATGGTTTCGTTGCTGCAAATGTGTCGATACGCGGCGTCGCGGTTGGGCGTCCAGCTTGATTGCGGTGGCACATAGGTAAATTGACGGTCGGCGGCGGATGCAATAACAGAAACATCACAGTATTTGCCGGCTTCCTGAATACCAAGCGTTGACCAATGACCGGTGTTCACATAATCGGCACGGGCAAAACCACGCAGCAGATTCATCGGCACAAATGAAAATTCGCCTTTGCCACCGCCCTGCAAAAACAACACTTTGTAATTGGCCGGGATGGCCATTAGGTCCCGCAAATCGCGATCGACCTCGGCAGCCAATGCCATAAACAACTTGCCGCGATGACTCATTTCCATCACCGACATGCCGCTACCCTGATAGTCGAGCAGCTCTGCCTGCGCCGCCAACAACACCTCGGTCGGCAGCGCTGCGGGCCCCGCCGAGAAATTAAATACGCGCGACATTATTTGGTTGGTGGCGATGCCTGTGTTTTGCTGGTGCTGCTGGCCATTTCAACCGCATCTTTTGCAATTTTTTCCGTCATCGCCTGCATGCGCGGTGCAATTAACCCCATCATTTCCGGCATGGTTTGTTGCATCAACTGTGGCATGGAATTCATCATCTTTTTGCCGGCATCACTTTTATAAAACGCCGTCATCGAATTGATTTCAGCCACCGTGAACAGTTTGCCGTAGGCGCGCGCCATGATGTCTTCCATCCCGCGCACCACGGCCGGGTCGGTATAGATTTCGCTCACCTTATCCATCGAAGTTGCCATCGATTTTTTTGCTGCCTCACGCGCGTTGGCCTGCTGTTCTGGCGACAGGTTTGACGACAATTTGGCGGTCAATGGCTCGAGCATTTGTGGCATTGACTGCGCCATCATTTTCGACATTTGCGCCATTTGCTGCTTAAAATTCATCGCATCCAGCAATGCTGCAACGGCTGCTTTTTGCTCGGCACTGACAGTGGCAAGGGGCGCCGCAGCAGGTGCGGCGGGTGCGGCAGTTTGTGCCGCCACATGCGTGGCAACACCCAAACAAATTACCGATAACGTCACCAGCCAACCGCGTTTCATTGTTTTCATTCTGTTTCCTCATCGTCAGATTCGGCTACTTTTTGCAACCCCGACAACTTGGTACCTTCATCCAAATTGATCAAGGTTACGCCTTGTGTTGAACGACCCATTTCACGAATTTGGGTCACTTTGGTCCGAATCAAAACGCCGGCCGTGGTGATCATCATGATTTCGTCCTCAGAACGCACCAACTCCGCCGCCACGACCTTGCCGTTCCGCAGTGACGTTTGAATGGCAATCATGCCCTGTGTGCCGCGACCATGGCGTGTGTATTCAGTGATAGCAGTACGCTTGCCGTAACCAAATTCGGTTGCCGTCAACACCGAGTCT
>JANPNU010000109.1:0-4521 GCA_031427615.1 Burkholderiales bacterium | reverse complement strand
GTTCCTGGACATGTTGGGTATTGGCATTGCCGTGCCGGTATTGCCGCTGTTGGTCGGGGAGTTTGTCACCTCGCCGGATGAACAGGCGCACTGGTTTGGTATTCTCGCCGCGACATTTGGTTTGATGCAGTTTCTTTGTATGCCGTTACTCGGTGCGTTGTCGGACAAAATCGGGCGCAAACCGGTGCTGATTTTTTCCAGCGCAGGCATGGCGGTCAATTTTTTGTTAACCGCCTGGGCGCCAACATTGGCATTGTTGTTTCTTGGCCGACTGGTCGGCGGTGCGTGTTCGGCGTCGATGTCAACCGCCTCCGCCTACGCATCGGATATCTCGACTCCGGAGAATCGCGCCAAAACATTTGGCATGATTGGCGCGGCGTTTGGTCTGGGTTTTATCTGCGGTCCCATGCTGGGCGGATTGCTGGGCGACATTAACTATCATCTGCCGTTTTACGTTGCCGCAGGATTGTGTCTGTCGACCGCCATTTTTGGTTTTTTCTTTGTGACAGAATCGTTGCCTGCCGACAAGCGTAATTCTTTCACGATCAAAAAGGCGAATCCATTTTCGTCACTGACCCGTCTTTTTTCGCGGCGTGATATTGGCGGGCTGATCGTGGTGTTCGCCCTGTCCGCTTTTGCGCAAATTTTGTTGCAAACCACCTGGGTGTTATACGCGCATTTCAAATTTGGCTGGGGCCCGCGTGAAAATGGCATTTCATTGTTCTTTGTCGGCATCACCGCGGCCCTTGTGCAGGCCGTGTTGTTGTCCAGGCTGATGAAATATTTCGGCGAAGTCCGTTTGTCGTTGATCGGCTTGACCAGCGCCACACTGGCGTTTGCAGCCTATGGGCTGGCGACCGACGGCTGGATGTTTTACGTCATTATTGTGGCCAACCTGCTGGCGTTCGCGGTTGGACCGGCCATGCAGGCGATTGTTTCAAAGGCCACGGACCCACGCGAACAAGGGGCGCTGATGGGCTCGTTACAATCCATGTCGAGTTTGTCAATTGTCATTGCGCCACTGGTGGGAACACAATTGTTGGCCGCAGTGAGCCACTATCCGGCAGGGGATTGGCGTATTGGCGCACCATTTTTCCTGGCGGCAATATTGCAGGCATTTGGACTGTGGCTCGCGTGGCGCTTTTTCCGGAAACATGGCATACCGTTACATCATGCCAATCAGCCGGCCGCAGCCACAAATGCGAATACCACGGCTGCCGTCAAATAAACGATAAATAAAAATGCACGACAAAATCCTCATCCTCGATTTCGGCAGCCAAGTCACCCAACTCATCGCGCGGCGAATTCGTGAAACCGGCGTGTATTCGGAGCTGCATCCACACGACATGTCGGCGGCGGACATTCGTGCCTTTGGGCCGAGCGGCATTATTTTGTCGGGTTCACATGCGTCGGTGACGCAGACAGATACGGCTCGGGCGCCACAGGTGGTGTTCGAGTTGGGAGTGCCGGTATTGGGCATTTGTTACGGCATGCAGACCATGGCCGAACAACTCGGAGGCAAGGTTGAAAACGGGTTGATGCGTGAATTTGGTTATGCCGAAGTGCGCGCGCGCGGACATTCCAAACTATTTGACGGTATTGCTGACCGCACCAATAACGAAGGGCACGGCCTGCTTGACGTCTGGATGAGCCATGGCGATAAGGTCAACGCGCTGCCACCCGGCTTTAAGGTGATCGCCGAAACGCCGTCTTGTCCGGTGGCGGCGATGGCCGATGAAACGCGGCGTTTTTATGCCGTGCAATTTCATCCGGAAGTCACGCATACCAAACAAGGCAAGGCGATTTTTAGCCGTTTTGTACACAACATCTGCGGTTGTGAATCACACTGGAATATGCCCGAGTATGTGCCCGAGGCGGTGGCGCGTATTCGCGATCAGGTTGGTGGTGACGAGGTCCTTTTGGGGTTGAGTGGCGGAGTGGACTCATCTGTGGCCGCCGCACTGATTCATCATGCCATCGGTGATCAGCTCACCTGTGTGTTTGTTGATACCGGTTTACTGCGCCTGGACGAGGGCGCACAGGTGATGCAAATGTTTGGTGAGTCAATGCACATGAAAATTATTCATGTGAATGCCAGCGATGAATTTATGTCGCAACTCAAAGGTGTGGCTGATCCGGAGCAGAAACGGAAAATTATCGGCCGGGTGTTTGTCGAAGTGTTTCAGCGAGAGTCGGCGAAGTTAAAAAATGCCAAGTGGTTGGCACAGGGAACCATCTACCCGGATGTGATTGAGAGCGCCTCGGCCAAAACCAAAAAAGCCAACACCATCAAGTCACATCACAATGTTGGCGGCTTGCCAGAATCACTGCATTTAAAATTGCTTGAGCCATTGCGCGAACTGTTCAAGGACGAAGTGCGGGAGTTGGGTGTGGCGCTGGGACTGCCGCGGACGATGGTTTACCGTCATCCGTTTCCCGGCCCCGGTTTGGCTGTGCGTATTCTTGGTGAAGTCACTCACGAGGCCGCCGATTTATTACGCCGTGCCGACGCAATATTTATTGAAGAATTACGCAATACCAAAGATGCGCACGGAGTCAGTTGGTACGATAAAGTTGCGCAGGCGTTTGCGGTCTTCTTGCCGGTGAAAAGTGTCGGTGTGATGGGTGATGGTCGGACATATGAATACGTGGTGGCGTTACGCGCGGTTGAGACCTCCGACTTTATGACCGCACATTGGGCGGAGCTGCCGTACAGTTTGCTTGGTAAAGTATCCAATCGCATCATCAATGAAGTGCGCGGATTTAACCGGGTGGTGTACGACGTCAGTGGCAAACCGCCGGCAACCATTGAATGGGAGTAACGACGCGAGGAGTAAGAGCAAGGGGCCCCGTTTACGGGGATGCGATAGGACGAGTCGGCGTGAGCGGGTAAAGTAACGTTTTCGATGAACGCTTGTGGTGGCTGCCGCCCGCCGACGCGAGGAGTAAGAGCAAGGGGCCCCGTTTACGGGGATGCGATAGGACGAGTCGGCGTGAGCGGGCAATGGGTTGATTGTCACAAGTAAACAGACATCATTGCCGCCCGCCGGCACTGAAAAATACATCACATTATGCGAAAAAATATTTCCTCCAACACACCTTGGGAATCCATTGTCGGCTACTCGCGTGCGGTGCGAGTCGGCAATCATGTTTGGGTGGCAGGCACCACGGCTACCGATGCAGAGGGAGGGGTGGTTAGCGAAGGCGATGCCGCTGAGCAGACTCGGTATGTTTTGAACAAAATTAGGCAAGCTTTAACCGATGCAGGCGCGACCATGGCCGACGTGGTGCGGACCCGAATGTTTGTTACCAACATCGCTGACTGGCAAATAATTGGCAGGATACATGGGGAATTTTTTGGCGACATTCGTCCGGCGGCCACGATGGTGGAAGTCATCAAATTGATCGACCCCGCCCATTTGGTCGAAATAGAAGTGGACGCATTTATCACCAATAACAGTGGATGTGACCACTCGGGTGATTCAGCATAATGCGTAAAAACTCTATGTTTGGCGGGCGTTTTGAGCATTTATTGGCTGAAAAAGCGCGCCTATCATTGTGTTTTGTTTTGGGAACTTCTAAAAACCCCAAAAACTCCCGCCCCTGCGCAGGCAGGGGTCCAATTTCTGTTGCGGGTTCAATGGCATCCAAAAATGGGCTACCGGCCTTCACCGGTAAAGGGCAGGTTTTTAGAAGTTCCCTTTTGTGTTCCCCGGCGAACCAACATGAATGAAGTCACCGACGACAAGTTTATGCGCGAGGCGTTGCGCTTGGCCGCCGAAGCAGCGGTACTGGGCGAGGTGCCGGTGGGTGCAGTGGTGATCAAAGACGGCGAAATCATTGGCCGCGGTTTTAACCAGCCTATTTCAAACAACGATCCAACGTCGCACGCCGAAATTATGGCCTTGCGGGACGCGGCAAAAAAACTCGGAAACTATCGGCTCATTGATTGCACGCTCTATGTCACGCTTGAGCCGTGTGCCATGTGTGTCGGCGCAATGTTGCACGCGCGGGTGGCAAGAGTGGTGTGGGGCGCAGCAGAGCCTAAGGGCGGTGCCTGTGGTTCGGTCGTCAATTTGCCGGCTGAGCCAAAACTCAATCATCACGCTGAATTTGTCGGCGGCGTGCTGGCGGATCAAAGTCGTGCCATATTGCAGTCCTTCTTTCGGCAACGACGATCAAACGCAGAGTCAGCAGAACAATGAATCATCTGTCGGCACTCGACGCCTTGTTTTTATATCTGGAGACGCCCGCGACGCCGATGCATGTTGGCAGTTTTATGTTGCTGGAAAAACCAACACAACGCGGAAGTTTCTTGTCCCGGATTCGTCGTCACGTCGAATCCAGAATGCATCTGGCGCCCCTGTTTTCGCGGAAACTCGCTTTTATGCCATTTGATCTGGCCACCCCGATTTGGTTGGAGGTTGATCGCGAGGATATTGATTTGGACTGGCATATTGGTGCGCTGACGTTGCCCAAGCCGGGCAGCCGTGCCCAGCTCGAGTCGAGTATTGCGACGTT
>JANPNU010000108.1:0-2416 GCA_031427615.1 Burkholderiales bacterium | reverse complement strand
GCCACGCGGGTGTTGTGGCGGGTGGCGCATTTCGCCTACCAGAACGAACACGATATCTACGATGCCGCGCACCTGCTCGCCTGGACATCGTGGTTTGATGTGGCGCGCACCATCAAGGTGGAAGTGAACGCGCAACGCTCGCCGGTGAAGAGTCTGGATTTTGTGACCCTGCGCATCAAGGACGCCATCGCCGACAAATTCCGCGAGGTGATGGACAAACGGCCGTCGGTGGCGGTGCGCGAGCCCGACGTGCGCATTCATGCTTTTTTGAGTCCGACCGAATGCACGCTCTACATTGATCTTTCCGGCGAGCCGCTGTTCAAGCGCGGCCGACGCGACCACACGGGCGAAGCGCCGCTGAAAAAAAATCTCGCCGCCGGCATCATCGCGTTGTCCGGCTGGCAGCCGGATGAATGTTTTTTTGACCCGATGTGCGGCAGTGGCACGTTTTTGGTCGAGGCCGCCGAAATGGCACTCAACATCGCCCCCGGAATGTCCGGCGGCCAGGTGCGTGATTTTGCCTTTCAGAAATTGAAAAACTTTGACCGCGATCTCTGGCAAAAAATCGTTGACGCCGCCCGCACCGCTGAAAAGCCAAAAAACATTTCGCATGTTTTTGGCTCGGACATGTACGGTGAGCAACTCAAATTCGCCCGCGAAAATCTGCTTGCAAACGGCTTGGGTGATTGTGTGCAGTTAAAACAAGCCAACATACTGGAAATCTCCGCCCCCACCGACAGCGGTGTACTGGTGACCAATCCGCCTTACGGCGACCGGCTTGGTGACGCCGGAGAATTGGCTGAGCTGTATCCAAAATTGGGCGATCTGCTGAAACAAAAATTCGCCGGCTGGCGCGCGTATTTTTTCTCGGGCGACACCCAGTTGCCCAAAGGCATACGCCTGTCCACCAACAAAAAAATCCCGCTGTTCAACGGCAAGATCGAATGCCGGCTCTACGAATACAAAGTCATCGCGGGCAGCAACCGGCGGGTTGAGGCTGGAGCGGCAACGACGGGTGGGTGAAACCCACCATCGCCGCACGCGTGGGCTGAGCCCACCCTTGTATTATGTTTTTGTTGTTTAGCAGGTGAATCAATGAAGTTGTTACAGCTTTTGGTAGGCATATCAAAAGCGAGCGACTGGATGCCGTGCCCACCCTTTGGCTCATCGCCAGTGACGTAGATTATTGCAGCAGTCGCTCACCCTCGCTTAAAAATCGGACAGTATCTTTGGCCCGGCTTGCCGGCAGCCCGCATTCACAAGGTAGATTATTAGAGGACGTTGTATGCATAAATTTTATTTAGGAATTGATGTCGCAAAAGCAAAATTAGATTGTGCGTTGCGCACGCAGCAAGGCAAACATCGGCATAAAGTTGTTGATAACAATATCAAAGGCTTTGCCTCATTGATCGCATGGTTGCACAAACAAGGGGCCACAGAGGCCTCGGATATTCATGTCTGCATGGAAGCAACCGGCATTTATTGGGAAGAAATTGCCATCCATTTAGCCACCGAAGCCATGAAGGTAAGCGTACTTAACCCGGTACAAATCAAGGCGTTTGGCGCTTCTCGCATGGTGCGAACAAAAACAGACAAGGTGGATGCCCAGCTCATTGCTGAGTTCTGCTTCGAGCGCAAGCCCGACGCCTGGCAAGCGCCATCCCCAACCGAGCAAACCTTGCGGGCTATGGTATTGCGCTTGGACGCACTGCAAAACATGCGCACGCAAGAAGGCAATCGCCTTGAGGTTGCGCGCGAGTCCATCCGCGCGGGTATTGAAAGCCACATTGCCTGGTTAGATGAAGAAATTAAGGCCTTGGCCAAAGTGATTCAGTGCCACATTAACGATGATCCTGATATGAAAAGCAAACATGATTTGCTCGACAGCATCCCCGGCTTAGGCGAGCGCACCATCGCGATCTTGTTGTCCTTTTATGCGAATACCGAGCGTTTTGGCAATGCGCGAAAAGCGGTGGCATTTGCAGGGCTCGATCCGCGCCAGCATGAGTCTGGCAGCAGCGTCAAAGGCAAACCACGCATGTCGAAGGTGGGTCATGCATTTTTACGCAAGGCACTGTACATGCCTGCAATGGTTGCGCTGTACAAAACGGCTTGGGGTAAATCCTTTCGTCAACGCTTGGCCGCGTCAGGAAAGCCGCCAATGCTGATCATTGGCGCAATGATGCGAAAGTTGATTCATGTGGCATTCGGGGTACTGAAATCAGGGAAAAGGTTCGATCCCACGTTGCATATGGCTTGATTTAGATAACAGTATCTACCCGCGCGCGTGACTCACGCGTGCCAAATCATCGGCCGTCAGCCAACGCCATTCCCCCAGCGCCAAATCATCCGGCAGCGTCAATCCACCGATCTGGCTGCGATGCAATTTCTCCACGTGATTGCCCACCGCCGCCAT
>JANPNU010000107.1:0-2224 GCA_031427615.1 Burkholderiales bacterium | reverse complement strand
CTCCTCTGGATAGACCACCAATACCGGCCCCTCGCTGCATCGATCCAAACAGCCGGCAATATTGATTCGTATGCGCCCTTCGCCATTGAGTCCGAGTTGCTTGATGCGTTGTTTGGCGTAATCGCGAATGTCTTCCGCACCCTGTTGCGCGCAGCACTGTTCACCACCCTTACGTTGATTGGTACAAAAAAACACGTGGTGTTGGTAATAACTCATGAACGATTCCTAGTTAGGCGGTGTTATTGACGTTGAGTGAACTGTCGCTGGCAGCGTAGCCGGCACGGATAAAAATCGCGGCTAGAAATAACAGCGCGGCAACCGGCCAGATTTCATTTAACCACCTTGTCAGATTGGTGAAATTCGCCATTTGCCCGTGTGGCCAGCTGAATAAGGTCAGCGTTTCACTTAAAGCGGAATACACGCTGGATAGTTTTGCCATTACCCCACCGGCAAAAACCAGCAGTGTCGCCCAAAATGCACGCCAACGATAACGAATACCGGCAAGCAATACAAACAAAATCAACCCGGCGCCGACCCCAAAAACAGTTGAGGGCGACAGCGAAGAGGCGATTAATGGCGCCTTGAGTAACAACGCGGCCATTGCAAATTTTGCCAACAGGCCAACAATCAATATTAGACACACATTCAGCAACACCCGTTTGGATGGGTGCAACAACAGCGAAACGTACAATGAAAATGCGGTCACATTGAGTGCCTTGCCAACCGACTGCGGCAACAATATGAGCGGGTCATAGGCCGTTGCGCCTGCCAGAGAATATAAGGCACCGTTACCGGTACTGCCAATCAGTCCCGCCTCGAAAAACGGGATCGCCGGATTCAACTGAGCGACAAACCAAATTACCAGCAAGATAAGCCCCCAATCAACAATCGAATCATTGGCAAAGTGTCGCTGCCGCCACTTGCCAATTACAGCAAAAGTGTGGCGGCCCAGTGGCATTAGTAACATCGTCGCGCCGATGGCCGCACCAAGCGTATTTGCCACCACATCGAGCGGGGAAGAAACCCGCCACGGCAACAACGACTGCAGCAGCTCCATGGTCACAGACAGGCAAAAACCACCCGCCACAGCCACACACCAGGAAATAAGCCGTGCTCGTTTGGTGTCACCCGGCGACAATCGACGCTGCCAAATCAGCAATAACATGCCCCCAAATGGCAGGTAGGCGATGATATTAATTGCCACATCAAAATTGGTGACGTATTTTGGCCAGTCAAACAACGTTAGAGTTTGCGGCAGATGCCAGCCTGAAAATGGATTCAGACTCACAAACATCAATAGCAGCACGTAAATAACCAAGGCGCCGCGACTCGCGCGAGAACGCGGCATGTTCATGGCGTTTGCATCGGGCACGACTGCGGTTTGCATATTCGATCTGGGCACTGCAATCAACTAGGCCACGACGGAAAGTTCGCGTTGGTACCGCTCAGCATTTTCAACGTAATGACTGGCAATCCAGTGAATCATTTTTACCTCATCTTCGCTCAACTGGCGAACCACACGGCCCGGCGCACCGAGCACCAACGACCGATCGGGTATGACCTTCCCTTCTGCAATCAGTGACCCCGCGCCGATCAAACAATCCCGGCCAATGACGGCGTTGTTGAGAATGACCGCTTTGATGCCGATTAATGATCCCTCACGCACCGTGCACCCGTGCAACATGACCATATGGCCGACCGAGACATTTTTTTCAAGCGTGAGTGCGATACCTTCGTCGGTATGCAACACCGACCCATCTTGAATATTGACATTCTCGCCCAGGGTGATGGTGTTGCTGTCGCCACGAATGGTCACGCCCCACCAAACGTTGGCATTTTTTTCAAGCACCACGTCGCCGATGACGGCGGCATTAGGGGCGATGTAGTTGCCGCCTTTTAATTGCGGCGATTTGTTGCCGAGCGCATAGATCATAGAACCCTCACGTGTAAGGCTCTATTTTCACCGAAATCGGCAAACTCCGATACCGGCGTGCTTGCCGCACGCAATTATTCGAATCACATATTGCGAAACAAATGCATAAACGGCTGGCTGACCTGGACTGTTTGCTTGCAAGACCGGAAATGGATTACCCCTTTGCCGGTCTCATCCCGCGCAATCGCCTTGATGGCACGCAAATTCACAATAGTCGAACGATGCACCTGCCGAAATTGGCCGAAATCCAATTCTTCAAGTAACTCCTTGATCGGCTTTTTGATCAGCGCC
>JANPNU010000106.1:0-2262 GCA_031427615.1 Burkholderiales bacterium | reverse complement strand
CCCACGCCACGGTGGCCGCGCAGTTTCATGAGTTGCCGTTCGAGGCGCTCTCGGTTGATCTCTGTTTGTTGCCACATACCCTTGAATTTGCCGACAACCCGCATGATATTTTGCGGGAAGTCAATCGCATCATGCGACCCGAGGGACGGGTTGTCATCATCGGCTTTAATCCGTGGAGCCTGTTTGGCGTCAAGCGACTCTGGTCGGACCACAGAATGCCGTGGTGTGGTCAATTTATTTCCTTGGTGCGCATGAAAGACTGGCTGCAATTGTTGGGCTTTGAGGCCAGTCAGGGACATTTGACATGCTACATTCCGCCGGTGCAAAGTACCAAATGGCAGCGGCACTGGCGGTTCATGGAGGGTGCCGGTGATCGCTGGTGGGGGGTGGCGGGCGGGGTATACATGTTTGAGGCAATCAAACGCGTGAAGGGACTACGCCTGATGGCGCCGGCGTGGAATCAAAGCAGAAATAAAGAACCCAAATTTGCCACGGTGGCACAAAGCAGCACAAGCCGTCGGCAACAGCACCCCCGCAGCACGGCGGATGTTGTTGCTCATTTGAAAGTCATCAAATAATGAAAGTTGTCACGATTTATGCCGATGGTGCCTGCAAAGGAAATCCCGGTGCCGGTGGTTGGGGTGCGTGGCTGCATGCTGGCGCGGTCGAGCGCGAAATTTTTGGTGGTGAAGCCAATACCACCAACAATCGCATGGAGTTGCGGGCGGTGATTGAAGCGCTGGCAACCTTAAAACGTGATTGTGATGTGATCGTTTATACCGATTCCTCGTACGTGCAAAAAGGCATCAGTGAATGGATTCACGGCTGGAAACGCAACGGTTGGCGGACCGCCGATAAAAAACCGGTTAAAAACGATGATCTGTGGCGCACCCTGGATGTGTTGGCACAGCAGCATCGGGTTGATTGGCGCTGGGTGAAAGGTCACTCTGGGCATCCGGGCAATGAACGTGCCGACGCCCTCGCCAATAAGGGCGTGGAGTTATTACGCAGCGCCGAAACCAAGGGGATGGTATGACCCGGCAAGTTTTTCTGGATACCGAAACCACCGGTCTGGATGCGGCACAGGGTCATCGTATTATTGAGGTGGCGTGTGTGGAGATGATGAATCGCCGCCTGACCAAAAATAATTTTCATTGTTATTTGAATCCCGAGCGGGAAATTGACCCGGGTGCCCAACAGGTGCATGGCATCTCGATTGATTTTCTGGCTGACAAACCAAAATTTGCCGATGTGGTGGGCGAATTTCTGAATTATTTAGGTGACGCCGAATTGGTCATTCATAACGCGGCCTTTGATGTTGGTTTTTTGAATGCCGAACTCAAACGCGTTAAAGGAACCACCATTGATGTTGTCGAGGGTGGCGGTGGCGGTGGCAACGGCAAGCGCTCGATCATCGATACCTGGAAAATGGCGCGTGAACAATATCCTGGTCGCAAAAATTCGCTGGACGCGCTGTGTGAACGCTTTGAAATTGACAACAGTGCGCGCACCATGCACGGTGCATTGCTCGACGCCGAGTTGCTTGCTGAAGTTTATTTGGCGCTGACCCGTGGTCAGGACAGTCTCGACATTGGTCTGAACGTCAATGCCATGTTAATCAATGGCCACACCGGCCAACCGGTTGCCCGACCTGAAAAACTCAAAATTTTGTGCGCCGATGCCGATGAATTGGCGCGGCACGCGGAAATGATCGAGGGGCTGCAAAAAGCATCGGGGGGCAAAGCGGTGTGGGCGGTGATCGACCCGGCCCACACGGGCCACACCGGCCACAATTAAGCGCCTGCAAATTCATCTTCGAGGCGGGTTTTGCGCCAACGCGGCGTGGTCGGTTATAATTTCACCTCTTTCAGGTTTCCTGATAAGCCGCCCGCCTGCCAAACCGCGCCTCTGCGCGGTTTTGTGAGTGCAAATGTTGAATTTCTCGCGTGAGTTGAACCCTCAAGACCCCAAAATATGAAAATTTTCTCCCCCGTTTTTGTATTGGCGCTGGGTATCGCTGTCAGTGCCGCCATCAGCGCCATTGCCCAAGCACCGGCCGCACCTGCCACACCTGCCAAAGGTGATGCCAAGGCGGGTAAACAAAAAGCGTCGGCAATTTGTTCTGGTTGTCATGGAATTGCCGGCACCAAAACCGCTTACCCGGAAGTCTTCCATGTGCCGCGTATTGGTGGTCAAAACGCAGCGTATTTGGTGTCAGCAATAAACGCCTATCGTTCGGGTGAGCGTTATAACGCCACCATG
>JANPNU010000105.1:0-2739 GCA_031427615.1 Burkholderiales bacterium | reverse complement strand
CATGAAGTTTTAGAAATTCCATTTGATCCACCAAGATGCGGCGATTGGCAAGGATCAGGAATTCGGCGCGGTTGGGAACGTAAGGTGCATACAGGAGTTGCATATGCGCCTCTTCAAGCAGCCGATTGCCTTTGCGCTCGTTGCAGTTACGGCACGAGGTGACGACATTCATCCAGCCATCCAATCCGCGTCTTGAATAGGGAATGATGTGATCGCGGGTCAGTTTTGCGTGTGAAAAAAGTCCGCCGCAGTAGGCACACATATGCCGGTCGCGGTGAAACAATTCACGATTATTGAGGGGCGGGGTTTGATTGAACCCTTTGATTGCCATCGCTTTGCCACGAATGGCAATAATGGACGCCGCCGTAACGGATGAGACTTCGCCAGTATTTCGGCATTTGCCACCATTTACCGTAAAGGCCTCCGTGCCGGTTTCCCACGCAACCCGCTCTTTGGCGTAATACCAAACGGCATGCTGCCAGGTAATCCAACGATGTGGAACACCGTTTTGGTCAAGGGTCAGGATGAGCGGAAAACGTTTTGCGTCAGGTGAATACAGCGAAAACGCCGGTTCATGGGCATCCTGCACCTGTTTCGCAAGCAGTTGCGCCTCGGCCATTTGTGCACGCTGATGGGCAAGTTGGCTACGGCGATGTTGATGAGGGGAATGCATTTCTCTCCTTTTTTATACCACCAATGAAGACCAAATTAGGCGGATGTGAGGCGAACGGCGATAATCCCGGATAACGTGCGACTGCACATTCCTCGCGTTTGTCGTCAAATTGCACCAGTCACCGCGAGGAGGCACGCCCCCAGCGGAAGCCTAATCTAAAAAAGTGATTTTTGGAAGCCCTTTGTTGAATATATTGTTTAAGATGTTTTTGAGTTGAAACTGCGCTATGAAAGAAAATTTCCATGAATCTTGACCGAGTTGATTCCGGCCGTGACGTGCCAAACGATTTTAATGTTGTCATCGAAATCCCGATGAATGGTGACCCGATAAAATACGAGCTCGACAAAGTAACCGGCGCGCTGTTTATTGACCGGTTTATGTCGACGTCGATGCATTACCCGTGCAATTACGGTTACATCCCGCATACCCTGTCAGATGACGGTGACCCGGTTGATGTGTTGGTCATCACCCCGCATCCACTTATTCCCGGTGTGGTGGTGCGATGCCGCCCGCTTGGTGTATTAAAAATGACAGACGAGGCCGGCGGAGATGAAAAATTGCTTGCAGTGCCGATTGACAAACTTACGTCGATTTACAGTGAACTCAAAAAACGTGAACGATTTACCTGCGGTGCAACTCAACCAAATTTCCCATTTTTTTGAGCACTACAAAGATTTGGAGCCAAACAAATGGGTCAAGGTCGAGGGCTGGTTTGGTGTGGCGGATGCAAAAAGGGCCATTACCGACGGTGTGCAACGTTATAACAGCGCAGACGCAAAACCAAATTTTTAATCGGGATAGCCTGCCCGGGTCGGCGTCGCGTTGATAGTGCGGCGTAGCATTTGTTAGAACTGGTGGTTGATCGGGATCAATTTATCAATTCATTTGTTATGAAATTGTTCGCGAGTATTTTTTGCGGTTATGATTCGCGCTGGAAAAATTATCGACACGCGAGTATCGCCAGCCAATTTAAAGGCCGGCCATTTCAAGTTCGTTACAAAAGGATCAACAAGATGCGCCTGGCTCCCATGTTGGAAACGTCACCATGACCAATCCGCTATTTCAGGTTGCGTTGGCCGATTGGGATACCTATCAGGGCGTGCTCTGCGGAATCCGCCATACTGTTTTTGTGGTTGAACAGCTGGTTCCCATTGAGTTTGAGATGGATGCCACCGACGCCGATCCCGGTCAGGTTATGCATGTGATTGCCAGCGATTCCCACGGCGATCCAATCGGCACCGCCCGTATGTTGCTGGAAGTGCCGATGCCACGAATCGGACGGATGGCCGTATTACGCAGCTGGCGCGGGCAGGGGGTCGGTCGGGCGCTGCTCGAATTTTTGTGTGATGTGGCAAAAAAACGCGGCTATCAACAGGCGCGCCTGAATTCTCAAACCCATGCCACCCCCTTTTATTACAAACAGGGATTTCTCTCACATGGCAGTGAGTTTTTCGAAGTCGGTATTCCCCATCTGGAGATGCGGCGCGATTTGTAGTCGCCGAAATTACGCCAGTTGACCGCCCGAAGTGACCACACCATAGGGCAAATCCAGTATGGCCAGCGGTTGGGTATACGCCGGGTCAAGAAATAAACTGTCGCTGGTAATGGCGTCGATTTGTGTGACCACCAATGCTTCGATCGCTGTTTGTTGCCCGGTTGATGGCACACGCGCCGCCATGGCGATGGATCCACATGCCTGTTCGGCAAAATTGGGAGAATAAACTGGCGTGCCAGATTTCGGCAGTTGATCAGCCGTTAACGCTACCCGCACCATACGTCGTTTTAATATCCCACGGTATTGGGTGCGTGCGACAATTTCCTGACCGGGATAACAGCCTTTGCGAAAATTGACGCCGCCGATCAATTCAAAGTTGGCCATCTGCGGCACGAACGCGTCCTGGGTTTCAGGTGTCACCTCAATTATTCCATCGCGAATATTGGCGAGATCCCATCGTTCCGCCGGTGCAATGGCGCAGGCGGCAGCCAGATGATTCCATGTCTGCTCTGCGGTGCTGGAATGGGCAACAATAAGATAACGGTTTTCGGCCAGGCGAATCCCACGGCAT
>JANPNU010000104.1:0-3376 GCA_031427615.1 Burkholderiales bacterium | reverse complement strand
GCATCCGCCCGCAGCGGTGCCCATACCGGAAGTTTCCAGTACAACACGAACACATCGCGCGCCGTGATCGCTTGTTGGACCAGCACGCGCGCATCCTCGATGTATCCCGCTGCTGCCGCCTGCACGCCCCAGGAAACATACTCGGCACTTGGCCATGCTGTGATAACAGGGGAACTCATTCGTTTGCGTCGGTGACGGCGTTGCGCCAGAAGTACGGTTGTAATTCGCCAAGTCGTTTCGATTGCCAATTGCTTGGCATTCCGGGGACGGCAACGGCGACTTCGACATCGGAACCCCACAATGAAAGTCGCTCCTGGCAGATTCCGCAAGGGGCAAGGATGAGGAAAGGTCTGTCGGGCTCACTTCGGGATACGCACACCGAAGCAACGACGCGCACGCCAAGCCGGTTGGCCTCGCAGAACGCACCGGTCTCGTGGCACAGACCAGCAGCCGAATTCGGTGGGTCAAAACTAACGCTGGTCAGAATCTGCCCCGTTTCCGTCAGGATGGCTGCCGCGCCCGCGTAGCCGGATGGAAATCGAGTCAGCGCCTGATTAATTGCCGCATCAACGAGTGTTTGATCAAGTGGCATGATGGGTCGAATGATTAAAATGCGGGGTTTCGCGAATTTTCGGTGGTGGTATCGGCGAAGCGAAAAATTCCCCCACGATCGGTGGAATCCAATGTTGGTTACATTCCGGAAATGAGCTCAGTCCTACTGGTTTTGTCGTCAACATAAACGACGAAGTGGTTACCTGGCATCGCGATTTTTGTGCAATGCGAAATGGTGTTGTCGCACGCCCAATTCATTCCGCCTTAATCCTTGCCCATTTCCCGCTGACCAATCCCTCAATCGGCTGAAAGTTGGCCTTGTAATTCATCTTGCGGCTTTCGTGAATCCAGTACCCAAGGTACACATACGGCAGCTTGCGGCGTTTTGCCTCGCTGATTTGCCAGAGAATGCTGTAGGTGCCATAACTTTTGTCGGTGTCGGAAGTTTCGTAAAACGTGTAAACCGACGACAGGCCATCCGGCAACTCATCGACAATCGACACCATTTTAAGCGCGCCGTGATCCCGAAATTCGACCAGCCGGGTATTCACATTACTCTGCAACAAAAAATGCGAATACTGCTCACGTGAATCGTGATCCATGCCGCCGCCTTGATGGCGGCTGGATTGATAACGACGGTACAGCGCGTAGTGTTCTTGTGAAAATTTTAATTCAGACACACGGCTCGCCAGGCCACTGTGACTTTTGGCGACGCGTCGCTGATTGCGATTAGGGGCAAATTCATTCGCGACCACCCGCACCGGCACACAGGCGTTGCATTGGTCACAAAACGGCCGGTAGGTAAAGGCACCACTGCGTCGAAACCCGGCGGCAACCAGCGTGCCGTAAATGGGGGTATCAATCAAATAGGTGGGCGTGGCGACCTGGGATCGGGCAAGGCGGCCGGGCAAATAGCTACACGGATACGGTGCCGTGGCGTAGAACTGTAAATTCGAAAATGGAAGGTCGTTTAACTTCGACATGTTGACCGTGCCAATGCCTTGTATGGTTAAGCCAATTCGGTTGGGGCAGCGTGGTGCAGGCGTTGCTGATATGGCTCGAATCGCTGGGACTACTTACCCGGTTTCGACCAGACCGATTCTGGTTCGTCCGAGTTGATCCATTCTGACAGGTGTTGCAAGAACAGCGTGCGTGCAATGGGTCGCGCGCCAAAACTGCCAAGGTGGCGGGTCTGTTGCTGGCAGTCGATTATTGCAAAGCCATCATGGGTCAATTTTTTGACGAGCGTGGCAAATGCGACCTTGGAGGCATCGGTTTCAATGGCGAACATTGATTCCCCAAAAAACACTTTGCCAATCGCCACCCCGTACAGTCCACCCACCAGTTGTCCATCGCGCCAGCTTTCGACGGAGTGGGCAAAACCTTGTTTGTGCAATGCGGCGTAGGCATTCTGAATGTCTTCGACAATCCAGGTGCCGCCGCCTTCTTCGCGTGGTGCCGCACAGCCTTCGATCACGGCGCGAAAGGCGGTATCAAATCGCACTTCAAATTTATTTTGCCGAATGGTTTTGGTGAGCGACTTTGAGCATTTGAATTCGTTCGGAAACAACACCATGCGTGGATCGGGTGTCCACCACAAAATTGGCTGGCCAGTGGAAAACCACGGGTAAATGCCCTGTATATAGGCGCTGACAATGGTCGCGGGGGTGAGGTCACCGCCGGCACACAACAGGCCGTCCGGATCGATCAATGCCGTATTTGCGCCGGGAAATTGTGCGCCGCGGGTGATCCACGGAATCATGGTGTTGCTGCCTCCATCAATTTCAACAAGTTGCCGTCTGCGCCGAGTGCGCCGCCAGATCGCGCACCACAGTGGTTTTGCTCACCCGCTCTTTGGCGCGGTTACCACCGGTTTCAAGCGAGATTTTAAATTCGTAGAGCTTAAAAAATTCGGTAAATTTTTCACCGCCAAACGTGCCAATCACAAACAATTCGTCGGTCTTGGCATCGTGTTCGATGAGGATGGTGGCGAGTGGTTGTGGTGCCGGGCCGCTGATGACTTTTGCGCCGTGAAACGGGTCGTAGACACTTTTGTCCGAGCAACAGCCGATAACTTTGCCGGTGGCATGGAGCGGTGACGGTTTATCGCGATAACTAATAAAACTGACTTGCGGCGACGGATAGGCGAGCTTGTGTGCACAGATCGCCGAATAGGCAACAATACTTTTTTTCGGGCCGACTCCGCCATGCCAGGTGTAGCGGTCGCCCGTCGCGGTGAGCAATTCCACGTTTTCGGTCAAGGCGCGATCCAGATTCAGCAAAAAACACGGGGTCGATTCAAACGGGTAATTAAAAACATAGTTGTGATTGGGCTTGAGCGATTTGGCTTGGATAGATTTGCCATCACGGTCCACCAGTTTTACCCGTGCATATTCTTTTGCAGACAGGGTCACGCCGGTTTTTTTAGGGGTCGGCGGGGCGACTGATAACGAGGCAGATGTGGTGGCCGCGGTGGCACCGGTAGCCGCATCGGCCACACCCATACAACCGCCCGCGCCCCCACCTATGACGCAAATTTTAATGAATTTGCGTCGCTCCATCAGATGACCCCTTCCAGAATCTGCACATCCACCGTGGCACCGGCATCGACATTGCCCACATGGTCATGCAGCATGATGAAACAGTTGGCGTCCGACATCGATTTCAAAATGCCCGATCCTTGTTCGCCGGTGGTGCGCACTTTCCACACGCCATTTTCGGTATACAAAATACCGCGTTGAAATTCGGTGCGCCCCGGTGCTTTTTTGATTGGCGAAGTGCATACCGCTTTCAACAACGGTTGCACCGGCAATGGCGACACGCC
>JANPNU010000103.1:0-3026 GCA_031427615.1 Burkholderiales bacterium | reverse complement strand
CCGTCCAACGCCAACATCGACAAGCGCGCAAAAATCGTCAACGTCGGTGGCATCAAGGTTGCATTGTTGAGCAAGAAAAATCGCGGCGAGCAGGTCAACATCAGCGTGCGTTTCCGCTCCGGCGATGAAAAATCCTTGTTTGGCAAGGTAGCGTTGGGACCGATGACTGGCGGCATGTTGATGCGCGGCAGCAGCAAATTCAGTCGCACCCAATTGGCCGATGAATTTGAAAAACTCAAATTTGCCGGCGGGGTTTCGGGGCTGGGTGCCAGTGGGCAAACCACCAAAGCCAATCTGGTGCCGGTCATCAAACTCATGGCGCATGTGATGCGTGAGCCCGCATTCCCTGAGTCCGAGTTGGAACAACTGCGCAAACTAACCTTGACCAGCATCGAATCACAAAAGAGTGACCCGCAGGCACTGGCATCGCTGGCAATGGGCAAACACTTTAATCAATTCCCCAAGGGTGACTTGCGTTATGCGCGTTCACTCGAAGAAGCCGAAGAAGACACCAAGGCCGTGACCCTGCAACAGTTGCGGGACTATCACAAGCAGTTTTACGCGGCCGAAAAAGGCGAGATCGCGGTGGTCGGGGATTTTGACGAGGCCGCCGTGTTGCAGGCCATCCGCGAGGCATTTGGCGGCTGGAAGGGTGGCGTGCCGTATGTACGCTTTGGTAGCCCGTTCAAGGACATCGCGCCGCAAAACAAATCCATCGAAACCCCTGACAAGGAAAATTCGATTTTTATTGCCCGCACCAATGTCAATATGCAGGACGATGATGCCGACTATCCCGCGCTCATGGTAGCCAACTACATCATGGGACAATCGGGCTTTGCCTCACGCCTGATTGACCGCATTCGTGTCAAGGATGGGTTGAGTTATGGTGCCGGCTCCAATTTGAGTGTGGGTTCCACTGACCGTGGCGCATCATGGACGGGCTTTGCCATATCCGCGCCGCAAAACACCGAAAAAGTGGAAGCGGCGTTCAAAGATGAAGTCGCCAAGGCGTTGAAGGACGGCTTTACTGTGGCGGAGTTGGTCGCCGCCAAATCCGGCATCATCCAGCAGCGTCTGCAAGGCCGTGCGCAGGATGGTAGCCTGGCGGGCGGACTGGCCAATAATCTCTATCTGGATCGCAGCTACGCATGGAGTGCGGCATTGGAGGTCAAAATCGAGGCGCTGAAGGTTGAAGATATTAATGCTGCCTTCCGCAAACACATCGATCCGGCCAAGCTCACCATCATCAAGGCGGGAGACTTTGCCAAGGTCGCCAAACAAGCGGCGGCGGGTGAGGTGAAGAAATAAAGGGATTGGTTTTATGGATTGCCGAAAAGCCCGCCTACATGGCGGGCTTTTTTCGTTTTGGCATGTGGTTCCGTTTCCGGAATTATCTTCGGTGACTGGTGGCGTCTATCGGCGTTCATCGGCGTTTCACAATCGTTGTTAACGTTAACGGTCAACGCTGGGGTATACCGTAAATCGTCGTACACTTAGAATGTGCTGTCGCGTTACACTTCATGCACTACAACTTTGGGCGTATTCACAAGACTTTAAGGGTAACGCCAGCCATGCAAGCGGGCATTAGCGATCACGTTTGGACGGTTGCGGAGATTGCGGAACTGGCTAACTAAGTGGTATAAAATGAAACTTAACAAAAAAACATGGTCTTATGAGACCAGTACATGGCGAGAGGAATTATTATGCGAGCATATTGGCGCTTGGGGTTCCCAGGCTGGAAAGTTGCCGCCCACTTAGGTTTGCCTATCAAAATCAAAATTGACGTATGCAGGGACGAGCAAGCGAACGTTTACTTTGCCACGTCTGACGATATTGGATTGGCGGTTGAATCAATCAGTTTAGATGGGCTTATGACGGAAATTCACTCTGCCCTTCCAGAGCTGTTGTTGTTGGTACATTCCCCTGCAAAAAATCCAAAAGCTGACATTCGGTTTCCTGCCAACCTTGCGGTTGTATGAATGGCTATGAAGCGCAGATCAAGAAAATTCTTGGACAGAATGGTTGGAAATATCTGAGAAACGGCAAAGGCTCACACGAAATTTGGGTTAATGGGGCGGCTTCTCAGACAATCCCCAAGGGATGTAAATCAAAACACCTTGCAAATAAGATTCTCAAACAATGCGGCATAAGCCATAAGTTTCCCTAAACCCGCTTCGGCGGGTTTTTTGTTGCCAAAAATAACTTATTCAAACTGAGACACTACCAACCCCACGAAGTGTTTGATTTATTTCGCTTTTCCGGCCATAATGTCGGGCTTCGCCGGGCGTTTGCAAAAATTTCAGGCGGAGACAAAAACCAAACCCCCTTGTCTGACTGCGGTGCGCATCGCGGCAGACTTAACCGGCACAAACGCCAATATGGCTGTAAGTGCCTGACCCATAAGGAGATTTTATGCGCCATTACGAAATTGTATTCATCGTCCATCCCGATCAAAGCGAGCAAGTTCCCGCCATGATCGAGCGTTACAAAGCCATGGTTACCCAAGGTGCCGGCAAAGTCCATCGCATCGAAGACTGGGGCCGCCGTCAGATGGCATACCCGATTGCCAAGGTGTTCAAAGCTCACTACGTGATGCTCAACATCGAAATCAATCAAGCCACCCTCGAAGAACTCGATCACGCATTCAAGTTTAACGACGCCGTTTTGCGCCATTTGATTGTGCAAAAAGACGCCGCTGAAACCGGTCCATCGCCAATGATGAAGGAAGAAAAGTCCAAGTCAGTCGATGTCAAAGAATCTGCTCCGGAAGCCGCTGCCGCCTAATTGTGCGCCGCTTCTTTATTTATCCCTAATTCGAGAGGTTAATCATGCCCCGTCCATCACCCCGCGGAAAGAAATTCGACAAGAACAAGAAAGACGTTCGCAACCCGAACCGTGGTCTGTTCCGTCGTAAAAAGTTTTGCCGTTTCACCGCTGAAAAAGTTGTCCAGATTGATTACAAGGACATCGGTGTTTTGAAAGATTTTGTCAATGAAAACGGCAAAATCATCCCGGCGCGTATCACC
>JANPNU010000102.1:0-5622 GCA_031427615.1 Burkholderiales bacterium | reverse complement strand
CATCATCGATGAGCTTGAAGCGCAGTTCACCGGCGCCGGCTGGAATGTGATCAAGGTGCTGTGGGGTTCCGACTGGGACATGCTGTTTGCCCGCGATACCACCGGCGCTTTGCTGCGCGCATTCTCGCAAACTGTCGACGGCCAGTTCCAGACCTTTTCCGCCAACAACGGCAGTTACAACCGCGAGCGTTTTTTCGGGCAGAACCCCGAGCTCGAAATGCTGGTCAGCAATCTCAGCGATACGGATATTGACCAACTCCGCCGGGGCGGACACGATACGCGCAAACTTCATGCCGCCTATGCGCGCGCAATGGAGCACAAGGGTCAGCCCACCGTCATCCTGGCAAAGACGATGAAGGGTTTCGGCATGGGCGACTCGGGCCAGGGCAAGATGACGACACACCAGCAAAAGAAGCTCGACATCGACGAATTGCGCGCCTTCCGCGACCGTTTCCGCTTGCCGATCGGCGATGCAGATGTCGAAGCGCTGAAATTCTACAAGCCGCCGGCGGACAGCCCGGAGATGCGTTACCTGCTTGCGCGAAGAGAAGCGCTGGGCGGTTTCTTGCCGCGCCGACGCAACGCCGCGTCGAAGCCGCTGTCCATTCCCGCCGTCGAGACCTATGCGAAATTCGCGATGGAAGCGGACGGCAAGGAAATGTCGACAACGACAGCGGTGGTTCGTATGCTTGGCACGTTGTTGAAAGACGCGAATATCGGTTCGCGACTGGTGCCGATTGTTGCCGACGAAGCGCGCACCTTCGGCATGGCCAATATGTTCCGCCAGGTCGGCATTTACTCGCCGCTGGGGCAGATGTACGAACCGGAAGACCTGGGTTCGATGCTGTATTACCGCGAGGAAAAGACCGGGCAGATTCTTGAGGAAGGTATTTCCGAAGCGGGCGCGATCTCGTCCTGGATTGCGGCCGCGACGTCATACAGCGTCCACGATTTGCCGATGATTCCGTTTTACATCTACTACTCCATGTTCGGCTTTCAACGCGTCGGCGACCTGATTTGGGCGGCGGCCGACCAGCGCGCGCGCGGTTTCCTGATTGGCGCGACATCAGGAAAAACCACGCTCGGCGGCGAAGGCCTGCAGCACCAGGACGGTACCAGCCATCTCGCCGCATCGACCATTCCGAACTGCCGCGCCAACGAACCTGCATTTGCCTACGAGCTTGCGGTTATTCTCGATCACGGCATGCGCGCCATGCAAGAGCGCCAGGAGGACGTTTTCTACTACATCACCGTGATGAATGAAAACTACGCCCACCCGTCCGCACCCGCCGGACTCGATACCGGCCTGCGCGAGAACATTCTTGCCGGCATGTATCGCCTGCAAAACGCGATGAACGACACTGCGCAGATACAGTTGCTGGGTTCCGGCGCCATTCTCGGCGAAGTGATTGCGGCACAGGCCTTGCTGCAAGCCGATTGGGATATCGGCGCCGCGGTCTGGAGTGTCACCAGTTTTACCCAATTGCAGCGCAACGGCATGGCGGTTGAGCGTGCCGCGCGCCTGTCGGGCGATGCCCAACCTGCCGCGCATGTCACGTCGCTGCTCGGCGCCACCCGGGGACCGGTGGTTGCGGCAACCGATTATGTGCGCGCGCTGCCGGAACTGATCCGCGCCTATGTGCCGCACCGCTACGTTACGCTGGGTACCGATGGCTTCGGGCGCAGCGATACCCGCCGTGCACTGCGCGCTTTTTTCGAAGTCGACCGGGAATCGATTGTCATTGCGGCGCTAAAAGCGCTGGTTGATGAAGACGCGATTGACGTTTCCGTCCTGCGTGCCGCAGTGAAGAAATATGGGCGTGACGAACACGCGGAACCACTGGGGGCATGGTGCCGCTAAAGCATCAATCCTCTTAACCTATCGGTATCTGGTAACGATATCGAGCGCTCCATGATCGCTCAAACTCAGGAGAAAGAATGAGGGAACAATGGGGTCTACCAGAATGGCACTTACTTAAGCATAAAAACGGGACAAAATAGCTATAAAGCAGGTTGGTGCTGAACAACATGAAGCCCAACATGGTCGACGATAAACTGTTGGGCTTCGCAAGCTCAGCGCCAACCTACGATATTGCCAGTAACCATCCAATTACGCTTCAGTCAGTGCCATTCGGGTCTACCATAGAATTTTCATTTTCCGTCTGCGCCGTTCACAACATCATCCCCAACACCTATCTACCCACCTGCATTTGGCCAACCATTCTGCGCCGCGCTAGGCCGATTCGCCGTGCCAGATTCGACCCGCTTCCACACCTGACCGCACAACTGCTCTGACTGCAGCATTGTTGCCCACGTCGTAACCTCGGTAGCAAAATCAGCTGCATTGGATCGGGAAGTGGCGCACCGGCCAATGAGCATTGCTGCACCGCACCATCCAGTTCCTGCCGCAGTTGTTGCATATGCGGTACAAAAGTGGCGAAATTGATCGTGTTTATTACCCTTCGCCGGGCGGATTGCGCGATAATTTCAGCGACTCTGGTGTGCATTTCTGACCGATCTCTTGATTTGCATCATCCATGCCACGCTGTCGGCCAGACATCAATCTGATCGACGATTATTTTGATTTCCCGCTTTAATTCTGTTTCCAATAACAACAGCTTCAATCCTCCAAGGAGTTTTTTCATGTCCCGCAAATCTTTTGCCAAACGTGTTCTTCCAGCCGTTGTCGCCAGTGCTCTTGCCTTCGGAGGCAGCGCCCAAGCCGTCCAGTTCCAAGGTGTTTATGTATTTGGTGACAGCTTATCGGATGCGGGTTATTTCCGTCCGTTCCTGCTCGCCATCGGCGTGCCTGCCGCCACGGCTGCGACGCTTGGTCGCTTCACCACCAATCCGGGTCCGGTTTGGTCGGAAATTATTGCCCAGTATTACGGCGGCAACGCCAATCCATCCAACGTGGCAGGCGGCGGAATATTTGCCCAAGGTGGTGCACGCGTCGCCGTCGCATCCACTTCTACCCCGCCAGGCGGCGCGCAACGTCCGGTGTCAACACAAATCACCGAGCATCTCACGGCCACTGGTGGTGCGGCCAACCCAAATGGCTTGTACGTGATCTGGGCGGGTGGCAATGATTTGCTGCAAGCCGGTGCCGCAGGCGTCGCATCGGCCAATGATGTGGCAGCGCAATCCGGCCGTTTGCGTGCCGCAGGTGCCCGTCACATTGCGGTATTTGGTTTGCCAAACCTCGGCATCACACCGGGTGCGATCGCTGGCGGTGCCGGCAGCATCGCCTTACAAACGGCCGCATCAGCTGGTTTTAATATCACACTGTTTAACGCGCTTGCCGCCACCGGTCAGCGTGTGATTGCAGTGGACGTATTCACTATGCTGAACGAAGTCGCTGCCAACGCCAGCGCGTTTGGATTTACCAACACCACCGGTTTAGCTTGTGGACCATTCCCACCGTTTGCACCTGCGGGTGGCAGTTCACAATTTTGTACCGGTGCCAATCTGGTCGCCGGTGCAACACCAAACAATTATTTGTTTGCCGATAGCATTCATCCAACGACGGGCGCACACGCGATTGTGGCCGATCTGGTCAAATCCCTGATTGACGGACCAAACGCGTACTCGACCATGGCGGAAGTCCCATTGTCGTCACGTGCTGCGCATGTACGCACACTTGAATCGGGCTTGCAACAAGGTGCCACGGCGGCACTCGGCAGTGTTTCCGCCTTTGCGGCGTACGATGGTGGCAAGTCTGATTTTTCAGCCAGCAATCTGAATCCTCAGACCAATACCAAAAATCGCGCGGCAACCGTTGGTTTGACCATGCGTGTTGCCAATGGCGTCACGGTCGGTGTGGCGGTTGGCAAAAACAACAACGAAACCCGTATGGGCGCCGTTGGACAATACGATTTGGACGAGACGGCGTTTTCTGTTTTTGCTTCGGCAAAATCAGATGGTTTTTACGCCAACGGTTCCTTTAGCAACGCCGATTTGGAATTCAACAGCATTCGCCGCAACGTCCGACTCGGCACCGTCACCCGCACCAGCAATGCGTCCACCAACGGCTCCAATGTTTCCGGCAGTCTGAATGTCGGCTACGACTTTAAAGTTGGCGGCCTGACGGTCGGACCGTTTGTTGGCATGACCCGTCAGAGTGTTTCCGTCGCTCGCTTCCAGGAAAACGCCGGTGCCGCTGTGGCGTTGTCGACCGACTTGATTATTGAAGACCAGAACCGCACTTCACGTGTGACCAGTGTTGGTGTTCGCGCCAGCATGACGCTTGGTAAATTCACCCCGTTTGTGCGGGTGGCCATGGACAGTGATGACAATAACAACGTGCGATTTGTCACGGCGTCACCTGCGTCGGTTACCCAAGGTATCAAGTACGACATCCCGGGGTATCGTGGTGACAGCAAGTGGGTTACCAGTGTGATTGGTATTCGTGGCAATATCACCGACCGGATTGGACTGGGTGTTGCCTACTCGAACGTCAGCAGCAAAGAAGGGGTGACGCAAAATGGCGTAACCGCAAACGTCAACTTCATGTTCTAAATCCAGACCGGGCAACAACTGTCAAGAAGCCGCTGACGATTTGTCAGTGGCTTTTTTTTGCCCGTTGATTATTTGCCGGTTGCGCATCAAACCAATTGCGGGCACCATGCCAATATGAAACGTGTCTATAACGCCTTGCATTTACCCGACGCCCACCTGTTGCGCGACCTATTGCAGCACGCCGGCATTCCCGCGTTTGTATTTAACGAAAATGCCGCATCCGCAATCGGACTGGTGCCGGTATCGTCGGCGCAGCCGCAAGTATGGATCGCGCAAGCGCATCAGGAACATCACGCTGAGGCAATTATTCGTGACTATCAAACACGCCATGCCACCACCGAAACCTGGATATGCCAAAACTGCACCGAATCCAATCCCGGTGAATTTGATTGTTGCTGGCAATGCGGGCAGCACTGAAGGCCCCGAATTGGGTCCAGACGAAGTAAACTCTACAGCTGTAGTCATTTCATAACACCCACCTATTTTTTCCAATTGGAACATTCATGAATATCAACAAACTTAAAATGCGTTCGCTGATGGTATTGGCAACCGGCGTGATGTCGTTGTCACTCCTCACACCAGCTGTTGCCCATGACACCATCGACAGCGCATTGGCCGGTGCACACCGCAGCGAAAACAATCGCGCACGCGACAAATTTCGCAATCCAAAAGAAACGTTGGCGTTTTTCGGCGTGAAACCAACGTCAACAGTCATTGAAATCTGGCCGGGTGGCGGTTGGTATACGGAAGTGTTGGCACCTTATCTGCGTGACAAGGGCAGCTACACCGCCGCGTTTCCGGCGCAAGCCGTGAAAGGTCTGAAAAACTTTCAGGACAAACTGGCCGCCACGCCAGCCATTTACGACAAGGTGAAGATTGTGCCGTTTGGTGTGCCGGCTGCGCTCGACATTAAACCTGCCGGGGGTGCCGATGTCGTCCTGACGTTTCGCAACGTCCACAATTGGCTTAAGGATTCGTGACAAAAGCAGCTTTGTTGTCCTTAATATCTAATATTACTTTCATAACGAATATTTTACTGGGTTAGCTAACGCAAATATACAGATTTATACATTTCTCTTTCTCAAACAATTAATCGAAGTTATT
>JANPNU010000101.1:0-2054 GCA_031427615.1 Burkholderiales bacterium | reverse complement strand
GGCGTCTCCGCTTCGGTGAGTGCGGCTTCGGCCAGCGACACGCCGAGATCGTGGTCGATGCGGGTGATCAGCTCGACGCGGGCCAGGCTGTCCAGGCCGTAGTCGCGCTCGAGCGAGTGATCCAGGCCCAGAGAAGCACCGAGCCGCGCCTGCGGCCGCAACTCGTCGGCCACACGCCGCACCGTTGCCAGCAAGCGCGGCGCCAGCGCTTCCACGTCTGGCATACCTGGCGCTGGCGGCAACGGTGCGGGAGTCATGACGGCCTCGACTCTGCGGGGCACGGCTTTGCGCGACCCGCCCGGCGCAGAGGCAATATTGCGTGCCCCACCGGAGAAAGATTGTTCCGCTGCCGCTCAAAGCAGCATTGCTTTTGGTTCCCGATTGCCATCCGTCAGTTTAGCCCGAAGTTCCCCTGGCGGAATCGCACATTTATTGGTGCGGTGTTTGAAGGTTTTTTGCTTGAATATCCTTATCAATCGGCTAACTTGTCTTTTTGCGCCGCGTTTTCTTGATAGGCGTTTCGGCGGACAAGATCGACGTGTATTGTTGATAAAGCGCAAACAAGAACGCCACCCGCTCGGCGTCATTCTTGAACGTCTTTTTTCCATACGCGGTATCGACGGCAGCATCGAGTTTTTGATGCGCTTTCACCAGCAGCGGAGGCATGGTGAGCGGATCGTAGAGGTCGGCGAGGGAGGAATCCGGGAATACAGCGCGGGCATTGAGCACGCCTTGTGCGGCGTCTTCGATTTTTTGTCGCTGTGCGGCGGTGGGTGAATCTGGCCAGGGGAAGTTGTTGTAGACGATGTAGATCGAATACTGATAATCGCTTTTCAGACGACCGCACGTATATCGTGTCCACGCCATGTGCATGGTTGATGAGAGTACGCCGAAGTCGAATAGCTGTGCGCACTCCACAATGCGAAGTTTGTTGCTCGCCATAACGCCTGGCTCAAGAAATCCAAACGGGATGAATGGCCTGCGTTCGGATGAAACTTCCGGGATAACCATGAATTTTTTTCTCGGCATGAATTCAACGTGAAATCTCGTGGGCGTTTCTGCCAGCTTACGCGTTGGCGGGCTTTTGCTCGCGAGGCGTGACGCCTTTACAGCCTGCACTCGTTTCATCGCTTCAGGCATTGCGCGTAATTCTGCTGGCTTGCAGTCGCCTAGCCACAAACACCAGCGTTCGATGTTGTTGATAAATTCATCCGCTCCAAGCCAGCGCCGAAAATATTTTTCAGCGTGTGGCTCTCGTTTGATAAATACGGCTTTTTCCTCTGGAGTAAAAAGATAATTGCCTGCATCAATTGGCTTGTTTCCGATGCCAATTTCAGGTGCGATGCAGATTGGTGTTGAGCGACGCGGAAGCACTACGTCTGGCGCATCAACCAAATATGGATTGATATTGAATGCCGGAACGGCATGCGGCTCGCCACGAATGTCGTCATATTCGAAAATGACTTTGTTTGCGCCACCATGCATGCCGAAGCCGATGATGACACAATGCACCGCCGCCTTGCCACGCGCCTCATTGCTCCATGCAAAGGTACGATGCGCAAAATGAATCTTGATGCCTTGCGCAAGCAACCAGCCCCATAACACACCGACCTGTTCGCCTTGGGTGATTGAATTCGTGGAGACGAAGGCACAGCGGATTGGAAAGTCATGTACGGCAGACAGCCGACTGCCCGCTTGTGGTGCCGCCGGATTATCAATTTGCCGAATGTAACGCGCTGCAGAAACATACCAAGCGCAAACAAAGTCCAAAAGACCCGCGTTATCGATGCCTGTAAACACCAATGCCACATCGCTGCGCTGGGTGTTGTTCAAGAATTTCGCACCAACAAACGGCGGATTGCCCATCACGTAGCTGCACACCTCTGGTGCCAGCACGCTTGCCCAATCCAATCGCAACGCATTGCCATGGACAATATGCGGCGACGACTTCAACGGAATGCGCGTGAAGTACATGCCGAATTCTTCACCGACTTTCACGTTCATCTGGTGGTCGATCAGCCACATCGTCGCCCAGCGACCTATCTCGAGCCTGC
>JANPNU010000100.1:0-5140 GCA_031427615.1 Burkholderiales bacterium | reverse complement strand
CACCCGGCCTTTGCCGCAGTGTCTCCCGCGGGACGCCGGCAAAGAGCAGGTTTTCAGAAGTTCTCTTCTTCGCTACAGCCATTTTCTCAGCGCGTCGCCGCGTCATTCTGAAGCCGATTCGTTTTTAGAGCGCGCTCATTTACGCGCATTTTTTTGAATCGACGCCAACAAGCCACGCAGAATGGCGACTTCCTCTGGCTCCAGCCGGGAGCGGGTTAACAATCGTCGGATGCGGGTCATGAATCGTTTGGGTGCATTTGGATCAAGATAGCCCGAGTCGGTTGCGAGTGCTTCCAGATGCAACATCAAGGCTTCGACTTCCCCTGCCGTTGCCGGCGGGCGTACTTCGTCCGGCAAAACCGTAAACGCGCTGGCGGCCATCATCATTTCATAGGCGGCAACCTGCACCGTCTGGGCGAGATTTAATGACGAATACTGCGGGTTGGCCGGTACCGAGGCCAACAACTGGCAGCGACCCACGTCTTCGTTGGATAAACACATGGCCTCATTGCCAAATACCAATGCCACCTTGGTCGATGGCTGTGCAGCGAGTTCGTTGAAAGCAATGACAGCGGCCTCGCGCAGTGCCACATGCCGGTGGCTTAAGTCACGGCGGCGCGCGGTAAAACCGATGGCAAAGGTGACGTCGTGTAACGCCTCGTCAAGGGTGGCAACAATCTTGGCTCCAGCCAAAACATCACCGGCACCGGCAGCCAGGGCGATGGCCTGTGGGTCTTGATGCGGCGCGGCCAGCTTGGGTGCAACCAACACCAGGTCATCGAGACCCATAGTTTTCATCGCCCGCGCGGCGCTGCCGACATTGCCCGGATGGGATGTTTCCATCAGGATGACCCGCACCCGGCCCAACTTTTTAAATCCTTTTAGAGACGCAACATCATCGCACATAGTAAAATTGCATCTTTCCTCAGTTCTTGGCCGCAATTCATTCCTGCGGCAGACAATTCGCCATGCATCCAATACTCAATATCGCCATTAAAGCGGCGCGGCGCGCCGGTTCCATTATCAATCGCGCGTCTTTTGACCTCGACAAACTGACCATCGAACAAAAAGGTCAGAACGATTTTGTCTCCGAGGTGGATCGCGCGGCCGAACAAGCGATTGTGCAGGTGCTGAATGAAGCCTATCCACAGCATAACATTCTGGCCGAAGAGTCCGGCGTCAGTGGCCCGCAATCCGAGTATCAGTGGATTATTGATCCGCTTGATGGCACCACTAATTTTTTGCATGGTTTTCCACAATATTGTGTGTCGATTGCGCTCAGCGTAAAAGGCGTGGTGCAACACGGCGTGATTTTTGATCCGTCGCGTAATGACCTGTTTACTGCCTCACGCGGTGGCGGCGCATTTTTGAATGACCGGCGCATTCGCGTTTCAAAAACACTCCATATCAAAGACGCCCTGCTCGGCACGGGTTTTCCGTACAAAGAATTTGCCAATTTCGACCGGTATCTGGCCGTATTCAAGGAAATGACGCAAAAATCGTCCGGGATTCGCCGACCGGGTGCGGCCGCGCTTGATCTGGCCTATGTGGCCTGCGGTCGATTTGATGGCTTTTGGGAAACCGGCCTCAATCCCTGGGACGTCGCGGCGGGCGGACTGATGATTCTGGAGGCCGGCGGCCTGATCGCCGACCACAAAGGCGAAGGGGATTGGCTGCATTCCGAAACCATTGTTTGTGGCACACCCAAGGTATTTGCGCCGATGCTGGCGATTATCCAGTCGCATAAATAGTTGCCGAAACAATGACCGCGCCGAAAGTCGCTTTCGCCAACCACACCCCGATGATGCAGCAGTACCTGCGCATCAAAGCCGAACATCCGCAAACGCTCATGTTTTATCGCATGGGCGATTTTTACGAATTGTTCTTTGATGACGCCATCAAAGCGGCGCGGCTACTCGACATCACGCTGACCACCCGTGGTGCGTCCGGCGGCAATCCGATCAAAATGGCCGGTGTGCCGTTTCACGCCGTTGAACAGTATTTGGCGAAGTTGGTGAGACTGGGCGAGTCCGTGGTGATTTGTGAGCAAGTCGGCGAAGTCACCGGCAAAGGGCCGGTGGAGCGTGCCGTCGCCCGGGTGGTGACCCCCGGAACGCTGACCGACAGTGCACTCATGCCGGCCGAGCGCGATGTTTCGGTCGCCGCCATATTTAATATCGACAATATCATTGGCCTGGCGTCACTGTCCTTGGCGAGTGGCCAATTTCGTGTGCGCGAAATCAGTCGGTCGGCATTGTCGTCCGAGCTGGAACGCATTCAGCCGGCCGAGTTGATTGCGCCGGACAAGCTGAGCCCATTGATTCAAGACAAACGCATTGCGGTGCGTCGCATGGCTGATTGGCAGTTTGATCTGGGGTCCGCTGTCAAATTGTTGGCCAAACAATTTGGCACCAAGGATTTGTCTGGTTTTGGCGTCGATGGATTAAATGCCGCCATTGTTGCTGCCGGCGCGTTATTACAATACGTGCAACAGACCCAACGCGCAACGGACCCATCCGGCCTGCCACATGTCACCGGCCTGACGGTCGAACGCGATGACGCGTATGTCCGCATGGATGCGGCCACCCGCCGCAATCTGGAAATCACTGAAACCCTGCGTGGTGAACCCTTGCCGACGCTGTTCTCGATTTTGAATACCACCGCCACCACCATGGGTGCGCGCTTGTTGCGCGAATGGTTGCACCAACCGTTACGTGACCGCGCCGTGATTGGCCGCCGCCACGATGCCAGCGCAGCCGTCATCCCACTCGCCAAAGACATTCACGCCATCATTCGTGACTGGTCCGATATTGAACGCATCGTCACACGCATCGCATTACGTTCCGCCCGCCCGCGTGACCTGGCAGCATTGCGCGCGGCGCTCGCTACCTTGCCAACATTAGCCGGCATTTTGAACAAAACACCAGAATTGGCGCGCCTGTCGGCGGTGTTTGCCATGGAAACAACCGTCCACAGCCATCTTTCAAATTCGATTGCGGACGAGCCCGCTAATATGGTGCGGGATGGCGGCGTGATTCGCGATGGCTTTGATGCCGAATTGGATGAGTTGCGCGGTCTACAATCGAACGCGTCTGGATTTTTGCTTGAACTTGAGGCGCGTGAACGGGCGCGCACCGGCATTGCCAATTTACGGGTGGAATACAACCGGGTGCACGGCTTTTTTATCGAAGTGTCGCAAGGCCAACTCGATAAAGTGCCGGACGATTATCGCCGTCGCCAGACGCTCAAAAATGCCGAGCGGTTTATCACACCGGAACTCAAGGCATTTGAAGACAAGGCGTTATCCGCCGGTGAACGGTCACTGCAATGTGAAAAATTTTTGTACGAACAGGTCCTCACCACGCTGGCTCCCCATATTGAAGCGTTGCACACCCTGGCGCGGGCGACAGCGGAAATCGATGTGTATTGTGCCAACAGCCTGAACGCCACCGAATTAAAACTGGTCGCGCCGACGTTTGTTGATGACGACCGACTCACTATTGTCAATGGACGGCATCTGGTTGTGGAGAGCCAGGTCGAAAATTTTATTCCCAACGATTGTGACCTCTCACGTTGCCGACAGTTGTTATTGATCACCGGCCCCAATATGGGCGGCAAATCGACCTATATGCGGCAAGTGGCGCAAACGGTTTTGCTGGCACACACCGGTTTGTTTGTACCGGCTGAATCAGTTGAAATTGGCAGCATTGACGCCATCATGACGCGCATTGGCGCGTCCGATGATCTGGCGGGTGGCCGGTCGACATTTATGGTCGAAATGACCGAGGCCGCCGCGATTTTAAATACCGCAACCAAAGACAGTTTGGTGCTGGTCGATGAAATTGGCCGTGGCACATCGACGTTCGACGGCTTGTCGTTGGCCTATGCCATCGCCAAATATTTAGCGGAATCATCTCGTGCCTACACGTTATTCGCGACGCATTATTTTGAATTAACACGGCTCAATGCCGAGTTGCCAAATCTTGCCAATGTGCACTTGGATGCGGTGGAATCGAAGGACAAAATTATTTTTCTGCATAAACTCGAAGCGGGCCCCGCCAATCAAAGTTACGGTTTGCAAGTTGCCCAATTGGCCGGCGTGCCGCGCAGCGTTCTCAAGGTCGCCAAAAAACAGCTCGGCGAATTGGAGTCAACATCGTTACACCACACCCATCAAGCAGATTTGTTCCAACAGCCCGCACCGTCGACAGAGATTCGGTTTGAGTCCCACCCGGTCCTGGATCACTTGCGCGATGCCAAACCGGATGAATTGAGTCCGCGCGAAGCCTTGGATTTGCTGTATCGACTCAAACGGGAGCTGCAAGATGAATAAACCTTTCTGGCGAAATTCAGGTGCCGCTGCACTGCTGTTATTGTTGGTTGGTTGCGCTGCCGCGCCGCGCGGGCCGGAGACGTTTTCTTTCGCGATGATTGGTGACCTGCAATACAACCATTTTGAGCAGACCCATTTTCCTGACATGCTTAATGCCATCAGCCGCGAACCCGTAAAGTTTGTTGTCCATGTGGGTGATTTTAAGGCAGGGTCAAACACCCCCTGCACGGACGAGTTATTTGCAAAACGCCGCGAGGAGTTTAATCGTTCACGGCACGCTTTCATCTACACACCGGGCGACAACGAATGGGTCGATTGCCGTCGGCCAACCAATGGTGCGATGAATCCGCTGGAACGACTGGCCAAACTGCGACAGGTATTTTTTTCAGATGCTTGGTCCCTCGGCAAAAATCCAATTGCGTTGTTTCGTCAATCGGACCTATTTAAGGACGACCCAATCCTGTCCCGTTATCGGGAAAACGCGATGTGGATACAGGGCGGCGTGGTATTTGCCACCCTCAACATTCAGGGCAGCAACGACAATGTTGGTTTTGATGCCATCAACGATGCGGAACAACACGACAGAACACGCGCCAACATCGCCTGGCTGAAAACGGCAATGGATCGCGCCAAAGGCGCGGACATGGTTGGGCTGGCCATTTTTTTGCAGGCCAATCTGGGATTTGAAGACAAACCAGCTGCCGTGGCCAAGTCTGCGTTTGTCCCTTTTTTGCAGGTGTTTGAACAAGCCGGAGGGTGAAGGTTTTGTGCGCTGGTGTTTTGCCTCCAGCGAAGAGCGGCTGGCCG
>JANPNU010000099.1:0-3017 GCA_031427615.1 Burkholderiales bacterium | reverse complement strand
GCTAGAGGCCAAAATGACCCCCAAAAACCGGAAAATCTGGTCAGTCAGGGCACCGTGATGAACAAAAGCCGGCGGCGCGTTGGGTCGCCTTGATTGGCAGTTTATTGGGGCTCGCCGTCACCTTGCCGCTGTGGGCGGGCTTTGACAACAGTACCGCGGCGATGCAATTTGTGGAGCGGGCCAGCTGGATCTCACGCTACAACATTCACTATGCATTGGGTGTGGATGGCATTTCGATGTTGTTTATATTGCTCAATAGTTTTACGACGGTTCTGGTGATTATTTCCGCGTGGCAGGTCATTAACGAAAAAGTCTCGCAGTATCTGGCGGCGTTTTTAATTATGTCCGGCCTGATTAATGGTGTGTTTGCCGCCACCGATGCGATTCTGTTCTACCTGTTTTTCGAAGCGATGTTGATCCCGATGTTCTTGATTATCGGTGTCTGGGGTGGCCCGCGGCGTGTTTATGCGGCGGTGAAATTTTTCCTGTACACACTGCTTGGTTCGTTGTTGATGCTGGCGGCGTTGATTTATTTGTACAACGTCACCAACGGCAGTTTTGACATCGTTGATTTCCAGCGCGTGCCGCTTGGCCTCACTGCGCAAACATTGATTTTCTTTGCGTTCTTTGCTTCGTTTGCTGTCAAGGTGCCGATGTGGCCGGTGCATACCTGGTTGCCGGATGCCCACGTCGAAGCGCCCACCGGTGGTTCGGTGGTGCTGGCGGCGATCACGCTCAAAATTGGCGCTTACGGTTTTCTGCGTTTCAATTTGCCGATTGCACCAGATGCGTCACAGGCGCTATCTGGTTTTATGATCGCACTGTCGTTGATCGCGGTGATTTATATCGGTCTGGTGGCGCTGGCGCAATCGGACATGAAAAAGCTGGTGGCATATTCGTCGATCTCACACATGGGATTTGTCACACTCGGATTTTTTATCTTCAACACGCAGGGGGTTGAGGGTGGCCTGGTACAGATGATTTCGCACGGCTTTATTTCGGCCGCGATGTTCTTGTCGATCGGTGTGCTTTACGACCGTGTGCATTCGCGCGAAATATCCGCTTACGGCGGGGTGGTGAATACCATGCCGAAGTTCGCATTTTTTGCGGTGTTTTTTGCCATGGCCAACTGCGGCTTGCCCGGCACCTCGGGTTTTGTTGGTGAGTTCATGGTGATACTGGGCGCGATGAAAGCGAATTTCTGGTTTGCGTTTGCCGCTGCCACCACACTTATTCTTGGTGCGGCCTACACACTGTGGATGGTCAAGCGGGTTATTTTTGGTGAAATCGCCAATGAAAACGTGCGCACACTTGTTGATCTGAATGCCCGTGAAATGGTGATGCTGACCGCGCTGGCATTGCTGGTGCTGTTGATGGGTGTATATCCGCAACCCTTTACCGAAGTGATGCATGTTTCAGTGGACGCTTTGCTGAAACACGTGGCACTTGGCAAACTGAATTAGGCATGACCATGACGTTAGCTGACATTAATCTTTCACTCGCCGGCCCCGAGATTTTTTTGCTCGGCATGACCTTTGTCATCATGCTGGTTGATTTGTTTGGGGACGAAAAAAAGCGTACCGGTCGTTTATATTTCGGAACGCTGCTGATCATTGCGCTCGTCACCATTTACGTGATGTTGGTTGCTACCGCGAAACCGCAGGTTGCGTTCACCGGCATGTTTGTGGTGGATCAAATGTCGACCATCCTGAAAGTCTCGTTGCTGATCGGTGTGGGCGTTTTGTTTGTTTACAGCCGCAGTTATCTGGAAACACGCAAATTGTTCACCGGCGAATTTGCCCTGCTGATGTTATTCGCCACACTTGGCATGATGGTGATGGTGTCGGCCAATCATTTTATTCCGCTCTATCTTGGACTGGAAATTCTGGCCCTGTCCACTTACACGATGGTTGCGCTGAATCGTGATTCGGCGACCTCAACCGAAGCGGCCATGAAGTACTTCATCCTCGGCGCGCTGGCATCGGGATTGTTGTTGTACGGCATGTCGATGATTTATGGGGCGACCGGTGCGCTCGATGTGTCGGTGGTGGCAAAAACGATCGAGCTGTCGCGCGCCAATGACCCATTGATCACGTTTGGGTTGGTATTTGTTGTCTCTGGGCTCGCGTTCAAATTAGGCGTGGTGCCGTTTCATATGTGGGTGCCGGACGTTTACGAAGGCGCGCCGACACCGATGGCGATGTTTATCGGATCGGCCTCCAAGATCGCCGCGTTCGGCTTTCTGGTGCGTATTCTGGGTGATGCACTCGCCGGTGCCAGCAGCGACTGGCAGGACATGTTGGTCATTCTTGCGGTGGCGTCATTGGCAGTGGGCAATATCATCGCAATCGCCCAGACCAATATCAAACGGATGTTGGCGTATTCGACTATTTCGCACATGGGCTTTTTGCTGCTTGGCATTCTGGCCGGCACCAAAAACGGCTATGCGGCCAGCATGTTTTATATCGTCACCTATGCGCTGACCTCACTCGGTGCGTTCGGCATCATCATGCTGCTGTCGCGTGAGGGATTTGAAGCCGACAAAATTGATGACCTCAAAGGGCTCAACCAGCGTTCACCGTGGGTTGCATTCATGATGATGGTCATCATGTTTTCGATGGCGGGCATTCCGCCATTTGTTGGTTTTTTCGCCAAGTTGTCGGTGCTCGAAGCGGTGTTGAATGTTGGCTACACCTGGCTGGTGGTGTATGCGGTGATGATGAGTGTGATCGGTGCCTACTATTATTTGCGCATCGTTAAATTGATGTACATGGATGCGCCCATCGATACCGCACCGATCGTGGTTGGTCAGGCCATGCGTGCCACACTCACGATCAACACCCTGACCGTGTTATTGCTCGGCCTGGTACTCAAACTCCACCATGCCGGAACCCTCGCGCATCGCCGGCGTGATGCCGACCAGTCGCGGGTCATGCGCTGCCATGTCGCACAGCCACTGGCCAAACACCTGGGTGAAGGTTTTCTTGGGCGGCGTGCTGGGCTTTTGCAGGCCAATC
>JANPNU010000098.1:0-6147 GCA_031427615.1 Burkholderiales bacterium | reverse complement strand
CATCACCATCATCGGCACGGCGCTGCAAAAATTGTTGGGTGTATCCAAGATCGAATCGTTTTGTGCGGTTACCACCATTTTTCTTGGCCAAAATGAAATGGGCGCGGCCGTGAAACCGTTTGTGGGGCAACTCAAAGGCCCGACCATTTTTGTCATCATGACCTCCGGCATGGCGAGTGTGGCCGGTGCCGCACTGGCCGGATATGCCGGACTCGGGGTCAAAGTCGAATATCTGGTTGCCGCATCATTTATGGCCATTCCGGGTGGTTTGTTGTTTGGCAAGCTCTTGTGCCCGTCGAATGAAGTCGAGGACATTCGTTTTGACAACATTCAATTTGAAGAAAAGAAACCGGCCAACGTCATTGAAGCGGCCGCCAGTGGGGCCGCACTTGGTTTGCATATCGCACTTGCGGTAGGCGCGATGTTGATCGCCTTTATCGGTTTGATCGCGTTGTTAAACGGCATGGTGGGTGGGGTCGCCGGCTGGCTGGGTTTTGCGGATACCAATATGGAAACGTTGCTTGGCAAGGCGTTTGCGCCATTGGCGTATATGTTGGGTGTGTCATGGGAACACGCGGCGTTTGCCGGCAATCTGATTGGTCAGAAAATGATTCTGAATGAGTTTGTCGCCTACGTCGGACTGGCACCGTATCTGCAGGAGCCTGCCAAGGTTGCTGCGGCCGGCCTGACGGTGATTGATCCACGCACATTGGCGATTCTTTCGTTTGCGTTGTGCGGCTTTGCCAACATCGCCTCGATTGCAATTTTGTCCGGTGCATTTGGGGCCGTTGCGCCACATTTGCGTGGATTGGTCGCCAAATATGGTTTACGCGTGGTGGTGGCAGCGACCTTGTCCAATCTGATGAGTGCGACCATCGCCGGGATTTTCCTTTCGACTGCGACTTAATAATCTGACATGCTGACACAGGAAATTATTCGCAAAAAACGCGACGGCCTGCCGTTATCTGCGGCCGAGATCGGCGAATTTATTGCAGGTGTGGCGGCGGATACGGTGAGTGAAGGCCAAATCGCTGCGTTTACGATGGCGACGTTTTTAAACGGCATGTCGCGTGATGAAACCGTGGCGTTGACCATGGCCATGCGTGACTCCGGTCGCGTGCTCAATTGGCAATCGTTTAATCTCAATGGCCCGGTGGTGGATAAACATTCCACCGGTGGCGTGGGGGACGTGGTGTCGCTGATGCTCGGGCCGATGGTGGCGGCATGTGGCGGTTATGTGCCGATGATCTCCGGCCGCGGCCTCGGGCACACCGGCGGCACACTCGACAAACTCGACAGTATTCCCGGCTATCAAACCAGCGTCAGTGTGGAGAGATTTCAACAAATCGTTCGTGACGTGGGTTGTTCCATCATCGGCCAGACCGGTGATTTGGCTCCGGCCGACAATCGTATTTATGCGACGCGTGATGTGACTGCTACCGTTGAATCGATTCCGCTCATCACCGCGTCCATCCTGTCGAAAAAATTGTCGGCAGGGTTGCAGACTTTGGTGATGGATGTAAAAGTCGGCTGCGGTGCCTTTATGCCAACACACGACAAGTCGCGTGAACTGGCGCGCAGTATTGTTGATGTCGGCAATGGTGCCGGCATGAAAACCACGGCGTTGTTAACCGATATGAATTCACCGCTGGCACCCTGTGCCGGTAATGCGATTGAAGTACTGGCAGCGGTTGATTATTTGACGGGTGCTTCACGGCCAAAACGATTGCATGAAGTGACGATGGCGCTTTCGGCAGAACTATTGGCGACCAGCGGGATTTTTCAGGACAAAATGGCTGCATCGGCAGCGCTGGAGCGGTGTTTGCAAAACGGTACCGCCGCCGAGATTTTTGCGCGCATGGTCGCCGCGCACGGCGGCCCGGCTGATTTACTCGAAACACCGCGCAGCCATTTAAAGATCGCAGCGGTGACCGCGAAAGTTGTGGCAAAGGTAGATGGTGTGGTCGCGGCCTATGACACACGTGCGGTTGGCATGGCCGTGGTGGCGCTGGGTGGGGGCCGCAGGCGTGCCAGTGACGTGGTTGATTTTGCAGTTGGGGCAAGTCGTTTTATTGAGTTGGGCAGAACGGTGCGCGCCGGTGACACGGTTGCGGTTGTGCATGCACATGATGATGCCTCGGCCAAAGCGGCGGCGCAGGCAATTCAAAGTGCGATTCACATCGGTACTCGTGCGCCCACCTTCGAAAGTGTTTTACAAGAAGTGCGCTGAACAATTTTTTGGCAGTGTGATCGATCCCGCGCGCGAGGAGAAAAGTCATGAAAACAAGCAAACGGCACACCACAGTTTTGGTCGGTACCCGCAAGGGTTTGTTTATTTTGCAGGGTGATGCCAAGCGCGAGAAATGGCGGGTCGAAGGCGACACGCCGCATTTTTTTGGGCAAATCGTGAATCATGCGGTGATGAACCCTGCGACCGGCACCATCATGGTTGCCGCGCGTGCGGGCCACCTTGGCCCAAGTGTATTTCGTTCAACCGACGCGGGAAAAAATTGGCGCGAAGCCACGCAACCACCGGCATTTCCGAAGCGTGACGAGGCGGACTACGGTTGGAGTGTCGCCCACGTGTTCTGGATTGCGCCTGGCCACGTCAGCGAGCCTTCGGTGTGGTATGCAGGCACCTCGCCGCATGGCCTGTTTCGCTCCAAAGATGACGGTGTGACCTGGCATAGTGTGGATGGCTTTAATCTGCATCCGGATCGCCTGAAATGGCTCGGTGGTTCGCAGGAGGCACCGCCCGATGGCGCGACGTTGCATTCGATCAATGTGGACCCGTTTGATGCCAATCATTTGTTTGTGGGTATGTCGAGTGGCGGTGTATTTGAAAGTGTCGATTACGGGGCCACTTGGACGCCACTCAATCAAGGCGCGGCGGCTGATTTTTTACCGGACCCGAATGCTTTGTACGGACACGACCCACATTGTGTGCGGGTGCATCCGTTGGTGCGAGATGTGGTGTACCAACAAAATCATTGCGGCATCTATAAATTGACACCTGCTGTTGCGGCAAAAGCGGCGACAAAAACCGATACAAGACGTTGGACACGCATCGGCAACAACATGCCCAAAGACATCGGCGACATCGGCTTTCCAATCGTGTTGCATCCACGTTTGGCCAACACGTTATGGGTTTTCCCAATGGATGGCAGCGGTGTCTGGCCGCGTGTGTCGGTGGCTGGCAAACCGGCGGTGTATTGCTCACGTGATGGTGGCAACTCGTGGCAAAAACAGGCCAATGGATTACCCAAGGCTCATGGTTGGTTTACAGTCCGGCGTCAGGCGATGTCGGTGGATGGCGGCGACAAAGTGGGCGTGTATTTTGGGACCACCTCGGGTGAAATGTGGGCAAGCTTTGATGAAGGGGCCAAATGGTATTGTCTGATGCTGCATTTGCCGCAGATTTTGTCCGTCGAAGCGTACGGCGGTTGAGTTTTCTCCGATGAAGGTTCTGTTGCCAACGCCGTTGGCTGAATACACCTGCGGTCGGCGCGAAGTCAGTGCCATTGGTGCCACCGTTGACGGCCTGCTGCATGATCTGGATCGACAATATCCGGGCATGCGTTTTCGCATGATTGACGAGCAGAATCGTATTCGCCCGCATATCAAAATATTTGTGAATTTCGAATTGGAGCGCCAGTTGACGCGCCCGTTGTTGGTGGACGACGAGGTTCTGGTGGTCGCCGCGTTGTCAGGTGGGTAGTTTTGGCGATGCCAATTGGTATTGGTACAGTGCGGGCACGCTGAACCGTGTTGTGCGGAGGTCAATTTTTTGTCGCGTTGAATTGATCAATCTTCCGTCATACTTGCTGCCATGCCGGATTCGTTTTTTTGTTCATGTATGCGCTGGCGCCGATCTTAAATTTTTATCCTAAATATGACCGCACCCAACAACGCTATCGACGACCTCAGTTCACGCCTTGGTCTGGCCATGAGTAAACATCACTTAATGTTGGCGACCGCCGAGTCGTGTACGGGCGGCGGCATTGCCGAGGCCATCACCCGCATACCGGGTGCCTCGGCTTGGTTTGACCGCGGATTTGTCACCTATTCCTACGAGTCCAAGGCTGATTTGCTGGGCGTGCGGCGGGAAGATCTGGTCGACTTTGGAGCCGTGTCCGAGGAGATTGTGAAACAAATGGTGGAGGGGGCGATCGCCCGTTCCCGAGCCCAGGTGGCGGTGGCCGTAACCGGAATTGCCGGCCCGGATGGGGGCCTGCCGGACAAGCCGGTTGGAACCGTATGGTTTGCCTGGAAATTTCCAAAAAAATCAATTATTACAGAGGTTTGCCACTTTGAAGGTGGACGAGAGGCGGTGCGCAAACAAACCGTTTTGCACGCACTATCGCGACTCCTGCATAATCTCGAGTAGACCTCGAAAGCCGGTTCTTCCGGCTGTCTTTTTATAAATCGCTTGCATTTGGCCATCCAGTCGGATACTGTACGGAAATACAGACTGTATTTTCATACAACCCTTATTGTTCACCAATAATTGACTGGAGACTAGCCATGAACATGAAAGAACCCTTTATGGACGAAAACAAATCAAAAGCGCTCGCTGCCGCGCTTTCACAAATAGAAAAGCAGTTTGGCAAGGGCTCCATCATGAAGATGGGCGAAGGCAATATCGGCAACGACATTATTCCGGTTTCAACCGGTTCACTTGGGCTTGATATCGCGCTCGGCATTGGTGGCTTGCCACGCGGCCGGGTAGTCGAAATCTATGGTCCGGAGTCATCCGGAAAAACCACGCTGACATTGCAAGTCATTGCCGAAATGCAAAAGACAGGTGGAACGGCCGCGTTTATTGATGCCGAACACGCGCTTGATCCGCAGTACGCCCAAAAGCTCGGTGTGAACATTAACGATTTGTTGATTTCGCAGCCGGATAACGGTGAACAGGCGCTTGAAATCGCGGACATGTTGGTGCGTTCAGGTGGCGTTGATATCGTGGTGATTGACTCGGTGGCGGCACTCACACCCAAGGCCGAAATCGAAGGTGAAATGGGCGACTCACACATGGGTCTACAGGCGCGTCTGATGTCACAGGCGTTACGCAAACTGACCGCCAACATCAAACGCTCCAATACCCTGGTTATTTTTATTAACCAGATCCGTATGAAGATCGGTGTCATGTTTGGCAGCCCGGAAACCACCACCGGTGGCAATGCCCTCAAATTTTATGCGTCGGTGCGGATTGATATTCGTCGGATTGGTGCGATCAAAAATGGCGACGAAGTGATTGGTTCAGAAACACGCGTCAAGGTGGTGAAAAACAAGGTTGCGCCGCCGTTCCGCACGGCTGAATTCGATATTTTGTATGGCGAGGGTATTTCCCGCGAAGGCGAGATTATTGAGTTGGGTGTGATTCACAAAATTGTTGATAAATCCGGTGCCTGGTATGCGTACAAGGGCGAAAAGATTGGTCAGGGTAAAGACAACACCCGTAAGTTCCTGAAAGAAAATCCAGAAATGGCAAAAGAAATTGAAGCCAAAATCCGCGCGGCCGTTGGTGTTGGCGGAACGGTTGGCAAGGGCTCGGATGAGAGTGAGGAAGTCGAAGAATAAGCCGAGACAGATTAATGTGTTTGACGCGATCGACCCTGTGGTACGCCTTGGCGCAGCACTTGGTTGATCGCGCCACAAAAGTTCGATGGTTGGGCCGAATGAGTGTGTACTTCCAGTGCGCATAATCGTTCGGCCTTTTTTTATGTTTCTCGTAGAACCGAATGGGGTGGAATTTCCACACGCCAAGTGATGACCCATCCAGACCACTCCAATCCCCCAAAGCCTGAAAATCGGGCACTCATTTCGGTATCGTTAAAGCTGTTGGCGATGCGCGATATGAGTCGCAGCCAATTTGAACAAAAACTGGCGGCCAAAGAATTTACCCGTGAAGAAATCGCTGGCGCGGTTGGTTGGTGCGTGGCGGAAGGGTGGCTTAACGAGGTGCGATACGCAGAGTCGATGGCGCGGCGATTGGCACAAAAATATGGCGCATCACGGGTGGCGCAAACACTCAAACAAAAAGGCATTGGCGAAGAAGTGATTGCCGACACGGTGGCGGCCATAAAAAATGGTGAGTTTTACCGAGCACAGCAGGTGTGGTCACGAAAATTTGACGCATTGCCA
>JANPNU010000097.1:0-3184 GCA_031427615.1 Burkholderiales bacterium | reverse complement strand
CGCATCAAATACGCCTGCTCGTTGTTGTGCTTGGAAGAACCTATCCAGTACACCGAGTCGGGCCCGAAGTCCTTTTTGAGCTTCATCATCTTGTCGCCGATCTCGTTGATCGCGGTTTCCCAAGAGATGCGTTTGTATTTGCCGTCGACCAGTTTCATCGGGTACTTGAGGCGGTGCTCGCCGTGGCCGTGCTCACGAATCGCCGCGCCCTTGGCACAATGCGCCCCTAAGTTGATGGGTGAATCAAACACCGGCTCCTGCCGCACCCACACGCCGTTTTGCACCCAGGCATCCACTGCGCAACCGACCGAGCAGTGGGTACAAACGGTGCGTTTGACTTCCATCTTGCCATCGGCCGCAACCGCGCCACCCGTACTGGCCGCCTCGGCTTTTTGCATCATCGAGAACGGCAGCTGCGACGCAAATGCGCCCGCTCCCGCCACCATGCCCGAACGTTTCAGGAACGCTCTTCGATCAACGGTGCCGACAATGTCGTTAAATTTGGATGCAAAGGTACTCCTCTGCACCGGTCCTGTGGACTTTTTGGTGAGCAGCATGATGATCTCCTCGAATTACAGTTTGGTCGTGTCGTAGTACTGAGCGATATGCGGCGTCAGGCGGTAGCCGCTCTGGCCGGTGTCCGCCGGTGTGAGGGCGGCAACCTCGGCGCTGACCTGTTCGGTCGTTTTACCGGTGACGATCGCGGCGGCGGCGGCGGCGGTTCCAAGTGTGGCCCCAAGTAGGAAATTGCGGCGGTTTGGTTTGGTTTGGCTTGGCTTCATGTCATACCTCCTCGTACGATAGGTGGCTGGCTGCTACATTCAAAAGAAACTAATCAATCTGAAATGCTTCGGCTTCAATCTCAAAAAACGCCTGAGCGAACGCCGCGACACGTTTGTAATAATTCGTTTGATCATACTCCCAAATATTTTTGGTGCAACAAAAAACCCACGGATTGACGTGGGTCATGAAAAACGTTCGCTGCTCTGCTGTGCCAAATGGTTTGGTGCTGACATTCCCTAAAATCATCGCCCGCATGACATCACACAATGCCGCCAAATGATCCTCAGATTCGCGCACCTCGGCCACCCTTGCAAAGCCCATTTTGGCCAAATCATCGCGCAACTCTGCGAGTGGTTTTTCCATCATGAATCCGGCCAGATAAAACGAGCCAAACAGCATCACCGGCGGCCGCCCCACCCCAACAAAAACGGTGGCGTATTCTTCGCTGACGACTTCGGCCGGAATCAGGCTGGACGCGTCGGCCAACAGCTGCCACGACGTTGCCAGCACCCCTTCCGGTGGCTCGGCAAGGGCGATGGCCTGCAATAACCGATCATCCGGCGCACGGAAAAAAAGACTCGCAAGCAAAGCGTAATAATCCGCCCGCGCCTGGTCCTCCGACGCGATCACGCGCGGGCTTTCAAAATTTACGGGAGAGGCGCTCATTCGATTGGTCGTCCGGTCAAAATCGAAATTTCATTCTTATTCGACATCATGTCCACCACCCGACAATCGGCGCACATTTGTAAACGTTTCAAACTGCCTTCGGTCTGAAACATCGAATGGGTGGCGAGCTTGCCTAACATTTTGTCGATCAACATTTTGGTACCGAGCGGTTTGCCGCATGAAATGCAATCGAATGGTTCGGTCTCATTCAGCACCACTTCTTTTTTGCGGGTGTCATTCATCAACAACCGTGGCACCAAGGTAATCGCTTTTTCCGGGCAGGTATTGGCGCATAACCCGCATTGCACACAGTTGCGCTCCAGAAACTTCAATTGCGGTATCTCGCCCCCATCCATCAGTGCTGACTCGGGGCAGGCACCGGCACAGGCCAAACACATGGTGCAGGTGTCTTTGTTGACCGTGATCCCACCATACATACTGCCCGCCGACAGGGCAATCTCGATTGGTTTGGCGACCGCAAATTTTGCGAAATGCTCAATGGCAAATTCCAGCGTGGCGCGTTTGTCGTTCGACAAATGAAAGGCTGCCGGCGGCGCAAGCGCTGTGTTGGCTGATTTTTGACCGATGGCATTCGCTGCCGAAGCCGATGCGTCCACGCCGGCATTCATTGTTGCCCACACAAAATGTGTGCCCATGTAGCCCAGCGCATGCAATATTGTTTCGCCTGTTGCCATTTCAGCCTGTGAGGCCGTCGCATAGTCCGGTGCCTCGTCGCCATTGGCCAATATCACCACACCGGCTGCGCCATATGCCAATGCGCCCAGCATCACATCCAAACCAACGGATGCCACATGCCAGACTTCAATCGGCAATACGTTGTCCGGCAGCAACAGTTGTTGCAATTGCCCATCATCAAGGTGATGGAACATAAAAATCGGCGCAGCCGCTTTTGCATCGGCCGAACGATACGCCGCCAACATGGCCCGCAACTCGGCGCCACGATCGGCCACGCGCGGATACTGATAACTCATTGCCCCCGACGGGCACACGGTCGTGCAGGCACCGCAACCCATACAAAGGTGTGGGTCAACTGCAACCAGGTCACCGGCGCTGGCAATGGCCACGGTCGAACAAATATCAATACATTTGTTGCAGCCCTGCTGTTGGGAACGGCTATGCGCACAAATCGATTCTTTGTAGGCAAAAAATTTAGGCTTCTCAAATTCGCCAATCATTTCCGGCAGCTCGGCACAGGCTTTGGCAAATCCATCGGAGTCGCCGGCATGAAAATAACCCTGCGGCGGCTGCGGCATTTTGAACAGGGGTATGGTCTGCAAGTCCAGTATCAAATCAAACTCGGCGGCCTGGGTGGGTGCCGTCTGATCGGCGCGCCACAACAATTCAAATGCCCCAAGGTAACCGCCAAGCGCAACAATTTCACCCTGCTTGATTTCCACATCGACCATTGGCGGTGCCGTCGTTTTTGCAGCCCAAAAAACCGCAACCGAAAGTACCCCTTGCAACGCCTGCAGCGCTTGTTTGACCCGTTCACCCTCACCAACAACCAATAGCCGACCTTGGGATAAATAATTAATCCGTGCCACTGGCACGAACGGGGCGCGTTGATGCAATTGGTCACGCGCCGCGAGCGCGGCTATTTTTGCGAGGTTGTTATTCATATGGGGAAAATCTTGCATCAGCGGGATAAAGCTTGCATGTGATGGATCCTGAGTGATTACATAAATTGATCGGATTTTCTGGCAAACCAAAATTT
>JANPNU010000096.1:0-2313 GCA_031427615.1 Burkholderiales bacterium | reverse complement strand
TTGTTCCTGTTGGAGTCATTGTCGTTCCGGTGTCAATAGAATTTCTTCAGTTCAGGGTTAGAAGTGCTAGTGGCGCGGGACTTCACCAGCTCCAACGAAAGGTAAGCGGCTACGGCACCACTCATTCAAGTATTGTCAAGTTGCAGCAACTTGCATGCCACGTACCAATTATCAAAGAAAACACCCGGCAACGCTACTGCAAGCGCAATTTTCGGCGGCAAAAGTACCGGCTGACGCAAATTCTCAATTCCAAGAATTGAGGCCAGCATTACTTCTCAGCGGGCACCGCTGGCTTGGGATGGGCGACCCAGATAACCTGCGGGGTGGGGCAAGTGCCACCGGTCTGAATACTTCGATTTTGCGGAAAGTATTGATCGGCAACGAGCCCCTGCCATCCTCGTCGACCTCAAACCCCAGGGCAAATCTATTCCTTTACTCCGATAGTGTCTCAGTTTGAATGTAACAGCGGTTGAGGCTGAGTGACACAAAGAAACCACACATAACCTACCAAAACGACGGGAAAACTTCACAATCGACTGAACACTGAACAAAAAAGTGACGACATGATGCGCAATTTCCGCACAGTTATCGCTACGCGCTCAATGTTCTATTGATCGGCGTTTCCTTAATATCTTTATACACAGCCCGCATTGGCCATGCCCAATGCTCATTGGCTGACAAAACAAGCAGCCGCTACAATCATCATCCACACTTCTGCAGGAATAAAACATGGCGGATCGACAATTTGGTTTTGAAACACTGGCACTGCACGCCGGGCAAATTCCCGATGCGGCGACCGGGTCGCGCGCCCTGCCGCTTTATCAGACAACGTCGTATGTTTTTGAGAGTGCCGATCACGCTGCGGCCCTGTTCAATTTGCAGACGTTTGGAAACGTCTACACGAGGTTGTCCAATCCAACCACGGCGGCGTTTGAAGAGCGCTGTGCGGCGCTCGAAGGCGGGCGTGCCGCGTTGGCAACGGCAAGTGGGCAGGCGGCCGAGATGGTGGCGCTGCTTAATATTCTTGAGAGCGGTGATCATATCGTTTCGTCGTCAAAACTTTATGGCGGCACCCATACAATGTTCGCCGTCAACTTTAAAAAGCTCGGTATTGACGCGACATTGGTGGACCCGGATGACCCGGAAAATTTTCGGCGTGCAATCAGGCCAAACACCAAAGTGCTTTTTTCGGAGACGCTTGGCAATCCGGCCATCAATATGATTGATCTCGAAGCCATCGGCAAGATCGCACGCGAAGCTGGCGTGCCATTTATGGTTGATAACACTGCGGCATCGCCGTTTTTGTGTCAGCCTCTTAAACATGGTGCGGATATCGTGTTGCACAGCGCGACTAAATTTATGGGCGGGCATGGCACCACCATGGGCGGTGTGATTATCGAAAGCGGAAGGTTTCCGTGGGGCGAGGCAAACATCGCCGCCAAATTTCCCGGCATGCACGAGCCATCGGCGGGTTATCACGGGGTACGCTTTTTTGAGACTTTTGGCGACTTTGCTTACACGATGAAAGCACGCATGGAAGTCATGCGGGTCTATGGTCCCACCTTGTCGCCATTTAACGCATGGCAACTGATGCAGGGCCTGGAGACGCTGCCCGTTCGCATGGAGCGTCATTGTGCGAACGCGATGGCCGTGGCGCAGTTTCTAGAGAACCACCCCAAGGTTGCCTGGGTAAATTATCCAGGCCTCATGTCGAACAAGTACCACGCGCTCGTCAAGCGTTACATGCCAAAGGGGGCGGGTGCGCTGCTGTCGTTCGGAATCAAAGGCGGGATCGATGCGGGCGTGAAATTCATCGAGGCCCTGCAATTCATTTCGCATCTCGCCAACATCGGCGATGCAAAGTCGCTGGTGATTCATCCGGCCTCCACCACGCATCGCCAATTGAGCGAGGAAGACCAGATCAAGGCAGGTGTGCCGCCGGACATGATTCGCCTCTCGATCGGGATCGAGACGCTGGACGATATCGTGTGGGACATCGACCAGGCGCTGGAAAAGGCCTAGGGCAATCCTGCAGAAACCAATATCTGGCGTCGTTCTTGGGCCAAAAATGCCTCAAACTCCTCGCCAGTGCGAGTGTTTTATCTCTTTGTAGTGGCTAGCCTGCATATTTCATGGGTCGCCCGTGGTTCTCCAGGGCGCTCGCTGTGAACGTCGTTCAATCCAATTTGGATTGCCTGTGGTTCGTTATAAAAAGGGCTGCACGCTCGATGGCGGGCGCTCATTTTTGTCACAAGACAGCGCTTTTTTCCTTCCTCCTGTGCTCATTTGTCCACTACGGCCAGCTATGCCGTG
>JANPNU010000095.1:0-2401 GCA_031427615.1 Burkholderiales bacterium | reverse complement strand
TGCGTATTGCGGCCAGTTTCGATGTGACAAATTCAGCGGCGTTGCCAAAAAACCACACTCCCGCCACTTTCCGCCCCCAAAACCCGGAAAAGATTGCCCTTCCCCCCGCAGTTTTGTGACAATTCACACAAGCTTCTCACCGTACCGGGAAGTTCCGAATGGCAGTTTGGATGTACGCGACGGAATTCCCGCACATCTAAGCCGCCAAAGTTCAATCACAGAGGAGATTTACATGCAAAAGAAACTTCTCGCAGTTGCAGTGTTGTCCGCCTTCTCAGGCGTGGCCGCAGCGCAATCGGCGAATGTCACCCTGTACGGCAACATCATTCAGCACGTCGAATGGGCCGGCACCAGTGGCGGTGACGGCACTGCTGCCAATGCGGCTGGCGCTGGCACGGGTTCGTCGTTCCGTTCAACCGCGGCTTCGATGACCGCTAATCGCGTCGCTACTACTGCTACTGGAGTCAACGCGGCGTTTCTCTCAAACGCTGGGGTAGCTGACCAGACCGGGCGCTTCCGTTTCAACCCCGCTGGTTCCCATTTTGGTCTGCGCGGCAATGAAGATCTGGGTAACGGCCTGTCGGCATGGTTCCAGATCGAATTGTCAGCCAATTTTGGTTCCAACCCCGGCTTCGGCGCCACCTCGGAAGGCCGCGCGCCTACCATGCGCAATACCGGTGTTGGGCTGCGTTCGACCACCTGGGGCACGGTGCTCTTCGGCGTGTGGGACACCCCGTTCAATGTAGCGGTCAACAGCACCATGAACGCCAATACTCGCATCGGTGGCGCATCAACTGGCCACCACGCTAACCTGCTTGGCGGCAATGTGCTGGCCCAAGGCGCGGTTTCCGGTCAAGCCACTCAGGCATGGTGTGCAGCGGCGGGTGCTGCGTTAAACACTGCTGGTCAGTGCGCCAACTTCGGCATGAACTTTGATCGCCGCGAGCGTTCGTCGATCCAGTGGTGGTCGCCTAACTGGAACGGCTTTGAAGTCCGTGGAGCCTACAACGTCACGCAGGACACTGGCGGCGTTACTGTGAACAATCAAGCCGGTAACCGCAATGCCCTGAAGCAAAGCATTTGGGACTTGACGGTTGCTTATACCAACGGTCCGCTTAGTGTCGGCTATGCCTACGAGCGTCAAAATGACACCCTCGCAGCCGCAGCTCGTACGTTTGGCGGCGCAGGGATGGCCGGCGGTGAGGTCAATGCCGCCACCGGGCTTAGCGGCGCTTGGGTCATGGGTTCGACCAGCACTGCTGCGTTGAATGGCAGCTACATGTCGGGTTCCAAAGGAACCGGGCATCGCTTTGGCGGCAAGTACGCATTCAGCAACGGTATTGGTGTTGGCGCGATGTGGGAAAGCCTGAAGTGGGATATGTCGTATGGTGTGGATAATGGCGCTGCTGCGACCACCACGCTGAACAGTCAGCTTCTGACCGGCCTCAAGAAAACTGCTTTTCGCTTGCAGGCTAACTACACGACTGGCAGCCATTTCATTGCGATGGATTACGTTCGTGCCAACGCAACGTCTGGCAGCATTGGCCAGGCGTTGACGGGCGCTGTCGTAAACTCGTTTGACGGCAGTGCATCTGGTGCCCGTGCATGGCAATTGAATTACAACTATGCCCTGTCGAAGCGTACCTCGATTGGCGCTTTTTACAACACCATCCGCAACGAAACCAATGCGTTTTACTCTGGTATCGTATTCGCGGGAGTTGCTACACCGGCTGGCGCTACTGCCAACTATACCGGCATGCAACTGCGCCACGCGTTCTAATCTGGTTTAAACCAGCTTTGAATGTGAAAACGGGGGCTTCGGCCCCCGTTTTCTATTGGAGTGACTCGCGCCGTGTTGTTTGCTCGGGTCAGCCGTTGATGTCGCCGTTTATTTGAACTTCGGCCCCAGCGCCCAAAACACAAGGCTGCGCCGCGTGCCGGTAATCACCGGTGCCACGCGGTGAACCAGGAACGCCGGGAAAAACACAAAACGCCCGCGTTTATGCGGCACGGTGATTGGGTTGGCGATGGTTTGCGAGTCGATAATCATCTGAAATTCGCCGCCGGTAAATTCGCTCTGGTCATTAAGCATGATTGAGAGCGACAGCTTGCGTCCGATGATGAAGCGGTCACTCACACTGGCGAACGACACGTCCATGTGGTATTCGTAGTGCGCGCCTTTGTCGTTGTACTCGGAGTACTGAAACACGTTGAAGCCGTCGAGGTCGAAGTTATAGGCGTCGCGGTTGGCTGCTTCAAATGCCTCTACCACCCGGTCGAAAATCCAGCGGTTTTCGAGGTTGGCCCGGTGCATCAATATGTCGGACTTTCTTAATTTGTCGTCGGTCACCGTGTTGCCGCGCGATTGCACTACAGAGGCTTTTTCGGTGCCCATTTGCCG
>JANPNU010000094.1:0-23941 GCA_031427615.1 Burkholderiales bacterium | reverse complement strand
GGCGGAATCATAGCCACGATATTCGAGGCGCGTAAGGCCTTCGGTGAGGATCGGGACGATGTTGCGGGTGGAAATTGCGCCAACAATGCCGCACATAACGAGCCTTCACGAAAACAAATAGTTGATGGCGAAATTCTACGCTGTCACACGGTGAAAAATGTGGCGCAATTAAGGTAAGCGACTATTTCTTGACCGGTTTTTGGGGGCGGATCCAGCCGGTTTTTGCCAATTGCGTTTTTTCGTTGAGTGCCAGTGTATCGGCGGGCACGTCTTTCCAGACGGTGGTGCCGGCGCCCACTGTGGCACCAGCGTGGACGGTGACGGGTGCAACTAATTGCACGTCGGAGCCAATATGCACATTGTCTTCAATGATGGTGCGGTGTTTATTGGCCCCGTCGTAATTGCAGGTGATGGTGCCCGCACCAATGTTGACCGACTTGCCGACGGTGGTGTCGCCAACATAACTGAGATGGTTGGCTTTGGATCCCCGGCCGATGTCGCTTGCCTTGATTTCAACAAAGTTGCCGATATGCACATCGTCGGCAAGAGTCGAGCCGGGGCGGATGCGCGCATAGGGACCGATGCGGGTGTTGGCACCGATGGTCGCCGAGTCGATCATGGTAAACGGCAGGATTTCGGTTCCGGTGCCGATGTGGCAATCACGCAAAATGCAGTTGGCACCGATCATCACGCCGGTGGCGATGGTCACATCGCCTTCAAAAATACAATTGACGTCAATGGTGACGTCGGCTGCACATTGCAAATTTCCGCGGATATCCAGCCGTGCCGGGTCACGCAGGGTGACGCCGTTTTGCATGAGTTGTTTGGCAATTTCCATTTGATAAATGCGCTCCAATGCGGCCAGTTGATCGCGGCTATTGACCCCCGCAACTTCCCATTCGTGTTGACATGAGTGGGTGATGACCGGCAGGCCTTCATCCACCGCGCGCTTGAGAATGTCGGTCAAATAATACTCGCCCTGGGCGTTATTGCTATTCAATGTGGGCAACCAGCGGGTGAGCCACGCGGTTGGACAGGCGAGGAAGCCGGTATTGATTTCAGTGATTTGCCGCTGCGCTTCGGAAGCGTCTTTTTCTTCGGCAATTTCACACACCTTGCCGTCGGCATCCCGAATAATTCGCCCCAGACCTTTGGGGTTGGCAACCGTCATGGTTAACCAGGCCAGCTGGTTTTTTGCGGCATCGATGGTGAGTTTTTTTAGTGTGGCCGGTTTAATCAACGGCACGTCGCCGTATAGAACCAGCGTGATATCAGTGGCCCGCACTTCGGGTGACAGCGCCTGCAATACCGCATGACCGGTGCCGAGTTGTGGGGACTGTTCGGCCCAACATAAAGTCTTTTGGTCAGCATGGTTGGCGAAGGCGGCGCGAACGGTGTCGCCGCCGTGGCCATAAACAATCGTGATGATCGTTGGCGACAGAGCGTATGCACTTGAAACGACGTGGGCCAACATGGATTGACCGGCGAGGGTATGCAACACTTTTGGCAGCGCCGAACGCATTCGGGTGCCTTGACCGGCGGCGAGAATGACGACAGATAATGTAGGCATATATTTTTTGCGCAAATAAAAAGGCAGCGGATGATATCCGCTGCCTAAAATTTTTACTGCGCCTCTAAACCGTTACGGCACGTTAATGGTACCAAAAATTGATTATTTGCGCAACTTTCTAATTGATGCTAGCTGTGCGGCGAGCTGAGCCAGCTCAGCTTGAACAACCGCCCGTTCCTGGCTGCTTGTGCGGTTAGTGAGCGCTTCCTCTGCTGCGCGCTGGGCTTCCAGCACTTTTACCTCATCCAAGTCTTTTGCCCGAACTGAGGTGTTGGCGAGGATGGTGAGCGCCTTTGGTTGAACCTCTAAAATTCCGCCAGAAACATAAATCAGTTCTTCCGAGCCGCCCACCAGTGTGACTTTGACCGTGCCCGGTTTGATCAGTGTAAGCAATGGCGCATGATGCGGCAAAATGCCGAGCTCGCCGGATTCACCCGGCGCAACCACCATCTCGGCGTCGCCGGAGAAGATTGATTGTTCAGCTGAAACAATATTGACGCGTAGTGTTGCCATTAGATTTGCCTGTAAATGAGTGAACGGATGGTTGTGTGAATGGCCGCTACAGTTGCTCGCCAGACATTCACATCGTCACCTGTTTCCTACATTGATTTTGCCTTTTCGAAAACTTCGTCGATGCCGCCGACCATGTAAAACGCTTGTTCCGGCAGCGCATCACATTCGCCGTCAACAATCATTTTGAAGCCACGGTTGGTTTCTTTCAGCGGCACAATTTTGCCCGGTGAGCCGGTAAATACTTCGGCCACGTTGAACGGTTGCGACAGGAAGCGCTGAATTTTACGGGCGCGGGATACCGCCAATTTGTCTTCGGGTGAAAGTTCGTCCATACCCAAAATGGCAATAATGTCGCGCAATTCTTTGTAACGCTGCAAGGTCGACTGCACACGACGTGCAACCGTGTAATGTTCTTCGCCTACCACCTGTGGATCGAGCTGGCGGCTGGTGGAGTCAAGTGGATCCACCGCTGGGTAAATACCGAGCGAAGCGATGTCGCGTGACAACACAACGGTTGCGTCCAAGTGAGCAAACGTGGTCGCCGGTGATGGATCGGTCAAGTCATCGGCAGGAACATAAACGGCCTGGATGGAGGTGATCGAACCGGTCTTGGTCGAGGTGATGCGCTCTTGCAAAACGCCCATTTCTTCGGCCAATGTAGGCTGGTAACCCACCGCAGACGGCATACGGCCGAGCAACGCGGATACTTCGGTACCGGCCAGGGTGTAGCGATAAATATTGTCCACAAAGAACAGAATGTCTTTGCCTTCGTCGCGGAATCGCTCAGCCATGGTCAAGCCGGTCAAGGCGACGCGTAAACGGTTGCCCGGTGGCTCGTTCATCTGGCCAAACACCATTGCAACCTTGGATTGGCTGAGATCTTCGGAATTGATAACGCCCGCTTCCTGCATCTCGTGATAAAAGTCGTTACCTTCGCGGGTACGCTCACCCACCCCGGCAAACACCGACAAACCGCCGTAGCTCTTGGCGATGTTATTGATCAGCTCAAGCATGTTTACGGTCTTGCCCACACCTGCACCACCAAACAAACCGATTTTTCCGCCTTTGGCAAACGGACAAACTAAATCGATAACTTTGATTCCGGTCGGCAACAAATCAACAGACGGGGATAACTCGTCAAACTTTGGTGCCGGCTGATGAATCGAACGGCGTTCGTCCGTTTTAATGGGGCCTTGTTCGTCGATCGGACGACCGAGCACGTCCATGATACGACCCAATGTCGCCGCACCAACCGGAACGGAAATAGGCGCGCCCGTGCCCTTAACTTTCATGCCGCGGCGCAGGCCGTCGGATGAGCCCATGGCAATACAACGGACCACGCCGTCACCAAGCTGCTGCTCGACTTCGAACGTCAAGCCTGATTCGGCAAAGCTTTTCTGACCATCGTCTTGCAGGGTCAACGCTTCGTAAATTTTCGGCATTGCGTCGCGGGGAAACTGGATGTCGACCACCGCCCCAATACACTGAACAATATTTCCTGTACTCATATTCGGTCCTGACTAAAAATAAATTCTGGTTTGATTCTAAAATTCTGTTGTGAAACTTAAACGGCTGCCGCGCCGCCGACGATTTCCGAGAGTTCCTTGGTAATCGCCGCCTGACGGGCTTTGTTGTATGTGAGCTTCAAATCACCAATGACTTCTTTGGCGTTGTCCGAAGCCGACTTCATCGCCACCATGCGCGCTGACTGCTCGGACGCAATGTTCTCGGAAACTGCCTGATAAATGAGTGACTCGATGTATCGCACCAACAATTCGTCGAGCACGGTCTTGGGATCGGGTTCATACAAATAGTCCCAGGTCGAATCAGGCACCCCCCACGCATCACCGGCAAGCGGCAATAGCTGTTGACACATGGTTTCCTGCTTCATCGTGTTGATGAATTTGGTGTAACAAAGATACAGCGCGTCGATTTTGCCTTCGGCAAATTGGTCCAGTTGAATCTTGATTGGGCCGATCATTTTGTCGAGGTGTGGTTTGTCACCCAAACCAATCACGTGCGACACCAGCGGAATGCCGTATCGCTGCAGGAACCCAAAACCCTTGTTGCCAATTGCGGTTGCCTGCACTTTTGCGCCGGCAGTTTCCCACTCTTTAATTTTGGCAATCATCAAGCGCATGGCGTTGGTATTCAACCCACCGCAAAGGCCCTTGTCAGACGTGACCATGATGACGCCAATATTTTTGACTTCACTGCGTTTTTGCAGAAAGGGGTGGCGGTAATCAGGATTCGCGTGTGACAAATTTGATGCCACACTGCGAATTTTTTCAGCGTACGGGCGGGCAGCACGCATCCGCTCCTGCGCTTTGCGCATTTTCGAGGCGGCAACCATTTCCATTGCCTTGGTGATCTTGCGCGTGTTTTCTACGCTCTTGATCTTGCTTCGGATTTCTTTACTTCCGGCCATTCTCTGTTCTTTCGAATCGCGTGGATTGCAACGCCTTAATAAGCGCCGGTTTTCTTGAAGTCAGCTACCGCAGCATGCAACGCTTTTTCGTCGTCAGCTGACAGGTTTGCGGCTTTGTCCATCGAGTCAACCAGCGCGGCGTACTTTGTTTTCAAGAATCCGCCTAGCGCCTTTTCAAATGCCAACGCTTGTTTCACGTCGACATCGTCCATGTAGTTGTTGTTGACCGCAAACAAAATCACCGCCATTTCCCAAACCTGCATCGGCTGGTACTGCGGTTGTTTCATCAATTCGGTCACCATCTTGCCGCGCTCAAGCTGCTTGCGGGTGGCTTCATCAAGATCCGATGCAAACTGCGCAAACGCCGCCAATTCACGATATTGCGCGAGTGCCAAACGCACACCGGCACCGGTATCTTTGCGCTTCATGATCTTGGTCTGTGCTGCGCCACCCACACGCGACACCGAAATACCGGCGTTGATCGCAGGGCGAATACCGGCGTTGAACAAATCGGCTTCCAAAAAGATCTGGCCGTCGGTGATCGAAATCACATTGGTCGGTACAAACGCCGATACGTCGCCCGCCTGGGTTTCGATCACAGGCAATGCTGTTAACGAACCGGTCTTGCCTTTGACCGCACCCTTGGTAAATTTTTCAACGTAATCTTCATTCACCCGTGCAGCACGTTCCAATAAACGCGAGTGTAAATAAAATACGTCGCCTGGATACGCCTCACGACCCGGTGGGCGGCGCAGCAACAGCGAAATTTGGCGGTAGGCCACGGCCTGTTTTGACAGGTCGTCATAAATAATCAGTGCATCTTCACCGCGATCGCGGAAATATTCGCCCATGGTGCAGCCAGAGTAGGCGGACAGGTATTGCATTGCCGCGGACTCGGACGCCGAGGATGCCACCACAATGGTGAACGCCATGGCACCATGCTCTTCGAGCTTGCGCACCACGTTGGCAATGGTCGAGGCTTTTTGCCCGATTGCGACATAGACGCAGGTCAGGTTCTTGCCTTTTTGGTTGATGATGGTGTCAATTGCGACCGCTGTTTTGCCGGTCTGGCGGTCACCAATGATCAATTCACGCTGACCACGGCCAACTGGCACCATGGCGTCGATCGATTTCAAACCAGTCTGCACAGGCTGTGAAACGGATTTACGTGCGATCACACCCGGGGCAACCTTCTCAATCACGTCGGTCATTTTTGCGTTGACCGGGCCTTTGCCATCAATCGGCACGCCCAGCGCATTGACAACACGGCCAATCAGCTCCGGACCAACCGGCACTTCCAGAATACGACCGGTACATTTGACGGTGTCGCCTTCAGAGATATGTTCGTAGCTACCCAACACCACGGCACCAACGGAATCACGCTCAAGGTTCAGCGCGAGGCCAATGGTGTTATTGGGAAACTCCAACATTTCGCCCTGCATCGCGTCGGCCAGACCGTGAATGCGGCAAATACCGTCGGTCACCGAAATGACGGTCCCTTCGGAGCGTTTCTCGGCGGCGGCCGGAAGCGCCTGGATTTTTGATTTAATCAGCTCGCTGATTTCTGCCGGGTTGATCTGCATACCCACTCCAATACTGAAAGATTCTGAGAATTCGTTTAAGGTCGCGTCGAGTTGCAATGGCACGTCGCCACTACGCCATCAACGCCTGTTTCATTTGGTCCAATGTATCGCGTACCGAGGCATGCACCACGTCATCACCAACTTGCACGCGGGCACCACCGATCAGTGACGCATCAATCCGTACTTCAGCTTCAACTTTCTTGCCATACTTCTTGGCAATTGCATCCACCAGGCCACTTTTGTCCGTGTCCGAAAGCGGAAACGCCGAGGTGATCGTTGCCTTGATCACGCCATCGTGCTCGCGTTGCAAGCGTTCAAAGTGCTCGCTGATAAACGGCAACAGAGCTGCTTTGCCGTTTTCAATCAAGATTGCAACCAGGTTGGCCAGCAAAGGCGAAAGACTGCCGCCCGTTGCTGCGGCCAGTACCGCCGCTTTTTCAGTCGCCGTTACCCGCGGGTTGCCCAATGTGGACACCATTTGTACATTTGTCGCGGCAAAACCCAAAGCCTTTAGCGCATTTCCCGACTGTATTGCCGAATTGGCCTCAACAGAGGCACGAAATGTGGCTTCGGCATACGGACGCGCAACCGTGGTCAACTCGGCCATTACAGCTGGCCTTTTAGTTGATTGAGCATGTCAGCATGGGCAGCAACATTGATTTCACGCTTGAGAATTTTCTCGGCGCCCACTACCGCCAATACCGCAACTTGCTCGCGCAATTGGTCTTTGGCCTTCTGCTTTTCCTGCTCAATTTGGGCGTGGGCGGCGGCAATAATGCGCTCCGCTTCCGACCGTGCCTGGGCTTTGGCTTCTTCAAGCGTTGCGGCAATTTGTTTGTCGTTCAACGTCTTGACTTCAGCCGCTGCAGACCGCGCCTCTTTCAGCATCGCCTGCTTTTGTGTTTCGCCGTCGGCAAGCGCAGCTTTGCCTTTTTCAGCTTCAGCCAAACCATCCGCTATTTTTTGGCGACGTTCTTCTATCGCTGTCATCAGCGGTGGCCAGATGAACTTCCACGCAAAAACAATCAACAGAATGAACCATACGGCCATTCCGAATAACGTCGCATTTAGATTCATGGCGACGACCTTTCTATCGTTGTTCGGACAATTACTTAATTGCGGACAGGAGCGGATTGGCAAAGCCGAAGAACATGGCGATACCGACACCGATCAGGAACGCTGCGTCGATCAGACCAACCAGCAAAAACATGAATTTTTGCAATTGTGGGATCAATTCAGGCTGGCGTGCTGCCGACTCAAGAAACTTCGAGCCCATAATGCCGATGCCGATACAGGCACCCAATGCGCCCAGACCGATGATGAGACCAATACCCAATGCCATGTTGCTTTGAACCAGGGCGAGAAACTGTGCCATTTTGATTTCCTTTCGCGAGAACTAATTTAAATAACAACCTGAAAATTTTGAGGCTTAATGATGTTCGTGTGCCATTGCCAAGTAAACGGTAGAGAGCACCATGAAAATAAACGCTTGCAGCAAAATAATAAGAATATGAAATACCGCCCAGCCCCATGACAGAACGATGGATCCGGCGGTATAGACGCCGCCAAGCATGCCCAGCAACCCAAGCAGCATAAAAATCAACTCTCCGGCATACATGTTGCCAAAAAGACGCATACCAAGCGAAATTGGTTTGGAGATCAGCTCAATGAGGTTGATGCCGAAATTAAGAATCCACAGCGCCGGGTGCGCACCAAACGGGGCCGTGAACAACTCATGCATAAAGCCGCCGACACCCTTGGCTTTGAAGCTGAAATAAATCATGAACACAAATACGGTGAACGACATCGCGAAGGTCACGTTTAAGTCGGTCGACGGAACGGCTTTCCAGTGCGGCAAGCCAAACATGCCCATGAAGGCGGCAACAAAATCGATGGGAATCAAATCCATCAAATTCATCATGAACACCAGCACAAATATGGTCAGCGCAAGCGGCGCGAGGAAGCTGCGGTTACCGGGAAAAACGTCTTTGACCGTGTTGTCGATAAACTCCAACACGATTTCAATAAAGCTTTGGAATCGACCGGGAACACCAGCCGTCACGCGCTGGGCGGCCAACCAGAAAGCGCCCAAGCCGATCACACCAACAATAACCGACATGACAAGCGAATCAATGTGCACGGTCCAAAAGCTGCCCTCGCCGAATGACACACGCAGGTTGGTCAGGTGGTGGGAAATATATTCGGTGGGGGTTTCGTAACTGGATGCCATGAAGTTTTTGCGAATTCTTGATCGCGTTGTGCACGATCTGTTTTAACGAAAAATTGCTTTATTTGTAAACCAACCAAGCCAGCCACTGACACATGAGCGCAACAACCATGGTTGCAACCAACCATCCTGCCGCGAACATTTCCGATGCCAGGGCTGAATAGATCAAACCCAACACAATCAACACTTTTGCGATTTCAGCAAACACATGCCGTAACAACACGACATTGCCAGGTTTGGCAAAAACAGCGGATGGCCTCGCTAAAAATGCATAAACTAGATTGCCAACCAGAACTGAACTGCCACCAAACAAAGCCGAAAACGCCATTTTTTGATCACCAGTGGCGTATGCCAAAAATGTACAAATCACAGCGCTAATTGCTTGCAGAGTAACGACTTTCCAATATGCATTGCCCAATATTGCCTGCTGCATAACTTGGCCAATCCTTGAAAACTTCAAACCAATCGAAAAATCCCAACAGCAAAGCCCATCGATTATAAGCGTGGTAAACAATTGAAGTCAAACCAAAATGCGGCGCTGCACCAATAAATCCAGACTCAAAATTTCCTGTTAAGCGCCTGAAAGTAAAAGAGGTTTTTTGATCAATCCAAGTAACCACGGCAAAAAATAGCGAAACTAAATGGTTGGTTTGAGAAAAATTTGAAACCTGACGGTCGTCCTATGGGCAGACAAATTGTGGTTTATGAGGCCGAAAAAAACACCATCTAGGCGAGACCAGCGGTTGGGCGCAAAATACGGCAAATATGAATACACAAAAAATCAACATTAATGATGTCGGTGTGCGTGACGGCTTTCAGATTGAAAAGAATTTCATTCCGACCGAAACCAAAATCGCCATCATCGACCAACTTTCAGCCACCGGACTCGTCAAGATCGAGGCGACCTCGTTCGTCCATCCAAAGTTTGTGCCCAATATGGCAGATGCCGAAACGGTGTTGCGCGAAATATTGCGGCGAGACGGCGTGCAAATTACCGCGATCACGCCCAATCTCAAGGGGATGGAGCGCGCCGTGGCGTGTCATCAATCGGGCGGTCCGATTGATGAGATGAACCTGTTTATGTCGGCCTCGGAAACACACAACCGGGCGAACGTAAAACGAAGCACCGATCAGTCGCTTGCTGATTTTGTGATCATGGTGCCGATGGCAAAAGCCGCCGGCATTAAATTGAACGGCTGTGTGTCGACCGCGTTTGGCTGTCCGTTCGAGGGGTTGGTGCCGGAAGATCGGGTGATGATGTTTGCGGAAAAATACTTGGCCCTGGGTTTTGATGGCCTTACGTTTGGAGACACCACGGGGATGGCAAATCCGCGGCAGGTGGAGAGAATGATGCGTGAGGCGCGCCGTCGTTTTCCGACCACCGAAATCACGCTGCATTTTCACAATACCCGTGGTATGGGATTGGCCAATGTGGTGGCCGGACTCAATGCCGGCATTACCAGCTACGATGCGTCGATCGCCGGATTGGGTGGTTGTCCGTTTGCGCCAGGTGCGACCGGTAATATATGCACCGAAGATCTGGTCAACATGCTCAATGATATGGGCGTCAATAGTGGTGTCGATTTAGATTCGTTGTTGGCCGTCGCCGTTAAAATCCCGGCGGTGGTTGGCCACGACGTTGCCGGGCAAATCGTCAAAGCAGGCAAGACCATGCACCTGCATATGGTTCCCGAAAAATTGTACGAAGCATAGGCCAATAACACTCAAATGAAAGCAAAAAATGACCAATTCGTTTTTTTCGGCGACCCAAAAAACTTGCATTAAGTTTTTGTTGATTTCGCCGGTATTATTGGCTGCGACACCTGCTGTTGCGGCGGAATTAAACAGTGTGCGCCTACTTTCTCAATCCGGCTTTGAGAGTTTGTCCAAGGATTTGGCAGCCGTGACCGCTTTGCGGGCATTGTCGCCCGGGGTCACGCTGGGGACACTTGGCTTTGACCTTGGGCTGGAAGTTGCGGTGACAAAAATAGATCATGGGGATATTTGGAACCGAGCCGGCGGCGGTTCTGTTGATGTTGTCACGCCGAGATTAACGATTCATAAGGGCTTGGCTGCGGGGTTCGATATGGGTGCCAGCATTGGCAGCGTGTCCGGGTCTGGACTTAAAACCATCGGTGGAATATTGCGATATCAATTAATTACGCCGGGCGTAGTAATGCCGGGGGCCACTATTCGTCTCAGTGGAAATCGTGAAATTGGTTCTTCAAGCGTGACGGTTCGTTCACTCGGCGCTGATTTTGTTATTGCCAAGCCGCTAGTTTTGATTACGCCTTATGTTGGCATTGGTACCGTTCGTACAGAAACTTCCGCACCCGGAACCATTTTGTCGTCGGTCAGTACCAATCAAGCCCGTGCCTTTGTCGGTTTTGATTCGCGTCTGGCCTTTGCCACTTTTTCGGCCGAAGTTGAAAAACTTGGCAATACCACTACCATTTCGAGCAAAATTGGCTTTCGATTCTAATCACGATTAACTCAAAGTACGGTTAACCCAAAGCGAAAAAGCCTTGAGCAAATTAATCGAAGCCCTCAAACGCGCTGAGCAACTGCGAAAACAAAAGCGCGAACAGGATGAAGCGCTAAAAGTCGCCCAAGTTACCGAGGAAGACGCCTCCACCCTTACACCAATCAACATTGAAGCCGCGCTGTTGGCAGAAGAAGTGCGGATGGCCGCGAAGGTTGTACGCGATTTGTATGAAGCAGAACGGCATAAAAAAACCGCGTTGAGTGAAGAGGCCGCAAATGCCAACATTGAGACCGAGGCAAGCGTAGCCAAACGGCAAGCGGAAGAAAAATTGGCTGAAGAGGTGCGCGCCCGTCAGATTGCCGAGAAAAATGCCCAGATTGCTGCTGATACAAGGCAACAAGCGGACCTCGCCGCAATGACGGCGGCAAAGGCGCGTCAAGACGAAGAAAACAAACTGGCAAATACAGCCCAATTGCGGGCGGCAGCGGAAGAGCGGGCGCGGGTGATCGCTGAACAAAGGGTTGACGCAGAGCGGCTGGCGACGGCGGCCAAAGCGGGGCATGAGGCTGCTGAATTGGCGGCAAAAACCAACGCCACGGCGCGCCTTGACGCGGAGAAAAGTCTGGCGTCGTTGCGACAACAACGTGCCGAACACGATCAGCAGACGGCAAAGCGGGCAAACGATGATGCAGAACGCGAGCTGGTGGAAGAGGGGGCGCATAAGGAAAAAGACGAACAAGAGTTGGTCGAAGCGATCGAAACCCAGGCAGTCGCAAATCAGCGAGCGGCAGCCGACGCCGCCAAACGAATGCAAAAGTTGCGCAAAGAGTCCGCACATAAACTAACTGAACTACAACAACAAAAACAACGCGCGGAACAGGATGCGGCCGCGTCACAAAAGGCGCGGGAAGCGGCAGAGCGGGGTTTGGCCGAGGAGATTGCCCGCAAGGAAGCGGCTGACAAAAATTTGATTGCCGCCGCGGAAGCGCGCGCGCGCGCGGACGCCGAGAAAGCGGAAAAAGCATTCAGGCAAATGCAAATTTTGCGCGCAGATGTTGAGCGCAAAACTGCCGATATCACCAACGCAAAAATCGCTGGCGACCGCGCGCTAATCGCCACCATTGCCGAGCGGGAGCGGGTGGAAAAAGGGGCAATGGATGCAGCCTTGGCGGCAGATGCCGCCGCTCATGCTGCGATGGACGAGTTGCACCAACGGGCCAAGGAGGAAACGGCACGCCACACCGCGACCGCTGCGCAAAGAGTCAAAGCGGAGCAAGCACGACTGGCTGCGTTAGACGAGTGCAAGCTTGAACGACTCGTGCACGAAAAGGATGCCGCGGCAGCACAGGCTGCCCGGGCATCCGCCGAGGCAAAGGTCGCCAAGGAAATTCAATTGCGCCAAGACGCGGAAGCAAGTGCGCATCAAGCGGCGAAGTTAAAAAAAGAGTCCGAAGAAAACTTCGCCAGACTGGCGAAAGAGCGCGAACAGGCGGAAATTGCCGCCAAGCAGGCGGCGGTTGAGGCGGAAGCTGCCGCGCGCCAGGCAACTGCCAATATCGATGCAGCGTCGAAGGCGGAGGCGGGCAAATTAAAGAGTGCACTGGACAACAAGACCGCAGCCGAAAAGGCGCGACACGACTCACTTGAGGAGTTGAAAACGCGGCGCTTGGCGGAAGAAAAATCGGCCGAGCAGGCAAAAGCGGTTCGGCTGGCGGCGTCGACAAAAGTGGATGCGGAAACATCCAAACGTATTGCCGCCGAAGAGCAGGCCTTTGCCGTCGCAAGAGAGCGTAAACAGGCGGAAGAAAAAATGACCCAGGAAGACATTGCCCGTTTGGCGGTCGAAGAAATTGCCAAAAATGCCGCGATCGCACTGCAGGCCACGGAACGCGAAGCAGTGGTTCGGGCAAAACTTGCAGCCGAGGAAAGTAATAAGCGATTCGCTGCTCTGAAAGCAGAAACCGATGCCGCGAAGGCTGCCGTTGAAGAGCGCCGTTCTAATCTGGAGGTGCAGCAAAAGCAGGCACGAATTCTTCAGGACAAACTCGAAGCCGAGTTGGTCATCGAACGTGATGTTGCCAACAAGGAGCAAGAAAAGTTGGCAGCGGCGGTTGAGCAGGTGAAAAATGAATTGGAAAAAATCGTCGCAGCGCGCACCAATGCCGAAGCCCAGTTGCTTCATGCCACAGAGGCACGAAAAAAAGCGCAGGCTGCCGCTAATTCGGCTGCGTCCGCACGACTTGAAGTGGAACGCCAACTGGCTGATGAGGCCAACCAACGTGCACGCAGTGAAATTGAGCTGGCCGCAACGCAAAAAGAACGGGAAGAAAAGGAGCACGTTGCCGACGACGCGTTACGAGCCAGGTACGTGGCAGAGACTGCTTTGCTTAAATCAACCGGCGCAAAAATTGCGGCGCAGAAAGCAATGGCGCAGCAGACAGACGAACAGTTCAGTCGGGATCGTCAATTAACGACGGAGCTGGTGGAGCAAGAAAAGGTTGAAGCGCACGAGCTGGCGGAGATGACCGGAAGCAATCTGGATCAACTGGAGGGGACAGAAAATCCGTTGATGAGCATGCACGCTCCACCGCCAAAACAACCGACATCGATATTTTTCTCGACGCTTAAATACATGGTTGCTGGCGTCGTACTGGTTGCAGGCGGCTTTATTGCCGCATCGATTTGGGAAGACAATCCGCTGTCAATAATTGACCGAGCCAACAAAATCACGTCGCCATCAACAGCAGCCACGGTAGTCTCAACGCCATCAGGAGTGGAGCCCGGCCCGCCGTTTGACCTTAAGTTGGATACGCAGTTGACGATTAAGCCGTAGCGGGTTTTGGCAGGCGAAACTCAAACATATACGCGGGGTTGCAGCCATTTTTGCCTGAAAACGCTCATTCTTCCTTGGGTTCCATTTTTAAATTGAGCTCAGAAATTTTTCGGGTCAACGTGTTTCTGCCAATGCCAAGTAAATTGGCCGCCTCGATCCGTCTGCCGTTGGTGTGCGCCAAGGTTTGTAAAATCAGCGTGGATTCGAACGTGCGATTGAGTCGGTCATAAATTTCACTCTCACCGCGTTGCAACAATGCGTTCACTTCGCCGGCCAACGCGTTTTGCCATGCCTCTGTTGTGGATTGCGTTGGCAGCTCATAAACACGGATATCTGCCGGCAGATCTGTGACATCAATTTTTTGGCCCGGTGCCATGACTGTTAACCAGTGGCAAATATTTTCCAACTGGCGCACGTTGCCGGGAAAATCAAGCGCTCCCAATGTTGCCAACGCACTATCCGATAATTTTTTAACCTCAACGCCAAGCTCGCGCGCACTCTTGACCAGAAAGTGATGCGCCAGCAGGGGAATATCTTCGCGTCGCTCGCGCAAGGCCGGCAGACGCAGACGGATGACGTTGAGGCGATGGTACAAGTCTTCACGAAACTGGTGACTCTTGACCCGTGCGTCTAAATCCTGATGAGTGGCGGCAATGACACGTACGTTGGCCGTTAACGGCGTGTGGCCACCGACACGGTAATACTGTCCATCAGACAATACGCGCAACAAACGGGTCTGCAATTCGGCTGGCATGTCACCAATTTCATCCAGAAACAGCGTTCCGCCTTCTGCTTGTTCAAATCGACCGCGACGAGTGGTCGCTGCGCCGGTAAATGCGCCACGCTCATGACCAAACAGTTCACTTTCGAGAAGATCCTTTGGAATGGCGGCGGTATTGATGGCGATAAATGGTTTGGTCGCGCGCGGACTGTGACGATGCAGCGCATGGGCGACCCGCTCCTTGCCGGTGCCAGACTCCCCGGTAATCAATACCGTCGCGTGGCTTTGCGACAGGCGACCGACCGCCCGAAACACTTCTTGCATGATGGGCGCGGAGCCGAGGATTTCCGGCGCTGAGTTTATGTCGCCCTGTTCATCATCTGCGGCAACCCGGCACGATTCATCCATCGCGCGCCGAATCAAGGCAATAGCGTGATCAATATCAAATGGTTTTGGCAGATATTCGAAGGCTCCGCCCTGAAATGCGGAGACAGCACTTTCCAGATCGGAAAACGCTGTCATGATGATGATTGGCGTGGCTGGCCGTTTGATTTTTAATTCGCCCATAAAATCCAGTCCCGACGCGCCGGGCATGCGGATATCACACACCACAACCTGTGGGGCATCGGTGTTCAGGGCAACCAGCCCCTCATTGGCTGAGTCAAAAGAACGATAAGCAATACCGGCACGGGCAAACGCTTTTTCGAGTACCCAACGGATACTTTGGTCATCATCAATAATCCAGACGGGTTTCATTTGTTTACCTTAACGAACAGCCGGTGACGCGCAGGGCGGAGCATCAGCGACGGACCGGTAGCAATACAATAAATTCGGTCTTGCCCGGCACGCTATCAAATTCGATCACACCTGCGTGCTGATTTATGAAATTTTGAGAAATGGACAACCCAATCCCGGTGCCACCGTCCCGGCCGGTCACCAAGGGGTAAAAAATCTGGTCTTTAATTTGTTCCGGCACACCGGGACCACTATCTCCGATGCGAATTTCCAATGCCAGTTGATACCGCTCACGGACAATTGTGCCCTGACGGGCGATGCGTGTTTGCAGCCGGACGACCCCAACGCCGTTGGTTGCCTGCGCGGCGTTGCGGGCAATGTTGAGCATGGCCTGAATCAGTTGCTCACGATCGCCCAACGTTTCGGGCAGGCTGATGTCGTAATCGCGGGCGAAGGTCAGCGTGTTCGGAAATTCCGCCAACACGACCGCCCGAACATACTCGAGCACTTCATGAATGTTGACGGCTTCAATTTTTGGCAGCCGGTGTGGTGTTAACAATCGATCCAAGAGTGATTGCAGGCGATCTACTTCTTTGATGATGACTTGTGTGTATTCGAGCAACGCTGCATCGGGCAATTCGCGCTCAAGTAATTGCGCCGCACCACGAATGCCGCCAAGGGGGTTTTTAATTTCGTGGGCGAGATTGCGAATCAATTCCCGGTTGAGTTTTTGTTGCGCAAGCAGTTTTTCTTCGCGGGCAATTTTTAGATGTTGGTCCAGAGGCTGAAATTCAATCACGATTTGCTCAAACTCGGCGGGTGTAGCCAAACATGAACAGTGCAGAGTTTGTCCGGAAGGTGTCGTCAGCGTCAGGCTGGATTCGTTAAAACCTTTTTGGCTGGTTATGACTTGCGCAAGCATTGCGAATAGCCCGGCCTCATTATTTCCGTCAGAAAGCAGACGGCTTAATGCCCAGCCAGCCGCACTCTTGCGACTAAACGCAAATAAATTTTCTGAGGCGGCATTGGCGTGAACCAACCTGAAGTGGTGATCAACAATAATGACCGCTGTGGCGATCAATTCAAGGCCGGCAAATGGCGTGCTATTGGTATGAACCGCGATGTTTTTCACAGAGGGCATTATTGGAAGTGGCAACAGGCAATAGGGGTAACCTAGCAATTTTCTTGCCATGACTGCCGATTTGCGGCCGACAGAACAACAATACAGTAACAATCAATAAAAAAACGCCGAAGGTTCATCACCTTCGGCGTTAACTTCGATCGGACAACCCAATCGAAAGGAGTCAAAATTGAATGTGGGCGTTTAACGATCTTCCGCCAATGAGCGTCTAGGTGCAGAGTTTGCGACGTTGGATACGGGCTTTAGCTTAACCACCCGCTGGTTGCTGCCATTATTTTCCGACGAAGTTGATTGAGCTGGTTTCACGGATTGTCTTTGTTTTGGTGGTGCCGCTTCAGCGGTCATTTGCGTTGTCGGCCGATAGCCGGACGTATAAAGCTCTCGCAGCGCCAGCAAGTTTTGCTGATGCATATCAACTTGATCCTGTAAGGCGCGCACCCGTTCAAAATGTCTGGAAATTAATGCTTTGGACTCATTCGTCGTGTCTGAGGGGGTTCCCTGACCCGCGAGCGAGGTATGCAGAGCTCGAATGGCTGGACTGCGGGACTGTTCTGTCGCAAGCGCATCATTGGCCTCACGCAAAAGCTGTACTTCAGCCTCAACCTCGCCCTCAAAAATTCGCCGACGCACATCATCACGACGCTGTTGCGCCAGCGCCGCTGCGCCGATGCCGCCGTTGAATGCAGAATTTCTAGTTGTCGAAACAACCGCAACTGCTGGCGGGACGGTTGCTGATGCAGAGCTGGTATAACTTGGCACAGGTGTCGGCAGCGATTTTGTTGTGGGCGCCGGATCAGCCATTTGCAATGGCGTAATTAATTGTTCGGGTGGCGAAGTGACGGGTGCCTGATTGGTGATGCGCGATTTCGTTTGATTTTGCGAGGTTGATGACGCGGGCATGGTCATGAGAGGTTGCAGTTCCACGATCTGTGCGCCTTTGATGGGCGAATTGGAATACGTGACGCGACCGTTGGTATCAATATGTTTGTAAACGACGACCCCTTGCCCGAACGCAAACGGATTCACGCCCATGATCGCGGCAAGCGCGGCCAAGACGGGCGGGATTCGCAAAAAAAAGCGTCGAATATTCATGTAGATAGCAAAATTTGTGGCTGGGTAAAATCTGACAGTCAGGTCGAACAGTTTGCGACGCAATTGATGCTTTTTCAATCCAATGGATAGCGATGTTTCGGGTCAGCACCACTAGGGATTGGGGTTCCATCAATTATTTTTGGTGAAAAGGTGCCTCCAAATAGCAAAAGGGACGACATTCTTACGAATGCCGCCCCTTTCGGATGGGTCAAAAAGTCCCGGTTATTAGGCCTGGACGGGTCGGATTATGACGAGTAATACATATCAAATTCGACCGGATGCGTGGTCATGCGAAAACGAGTGACCTCCTGCATTTTCAATTCGATATAAGCATCAATCATTTCGTTGGAAAACACGCCGCCGCGGGTGAGGAATTCGCGATCCTTGTCGAGCGCATCGAGTGCCTGATCGAGCGACGAGCAAACGGTTGGAATTTTTGCATCCTCTTCCGGTGGCAGGTCATAAAGATTTTTGTCAGCCGGATCACCCGGATGAATTTTGTTTTGTACACCATCCAAGCCGGCCATCATCATTGCTGCGAATGCCAAATATGGGTTGGCTGTTGCGTCCGGAAAGCGCACCTCGATTCGTCGCGCCTTGTCGGCTTGAACATATGGAACACGAATAGAGGCAGAACGATTACGGGCGGAATAAGCTAATTTCACCGGGGCCTCGAACCCCGGAACCAATCGTTTATAGGAGTTGGTCCCAGGATTGGTAATGGCGTTTAGCGCGCGGGCATGTTTGATAATTCCGCCAATGTAGTAGAGGGCAAAATCTGACAGGCCGGCGTAACCATTTCCTGCGAATAGATTTTTGCCGTCCTTCCATATTGATTGATGCACATGCATACCGGATCCGTTGTCACCGACAATTGGCTTGGGCATAAAGGTGGCAGTCTTGCCGTAGCTGTGCGCCACGTTATGCACGGCGTACTTGAGGATTTGCGTCCAGTCCGCCCGTTGAACGAGTGTCGAGAATTTAGTGCCGATTTCACACTGTCCGGCATTAGCCACTTCGTGGTGATGAACTTCAACCTCGACGCCCATGTCTTCAAGCGCCAGGCACATGGCGGAACGAATATCCTGCAGCTGATCGACGGGCGGAACTGGAAAATAGCCGCCCTTGACCGGTGGGCGATGGCCGAGATTGCCCCCTTCAAATTTTCCTGCAGTGGACCAGGCCGCCTCTTCCGAAAATATTTTGGCGTAACAGCCGGACATATCAACGCTCCATTCGACCGCGTCGAACACAAAAAACTCAGGTTCCGGGCCAAAATAGGCGGTGTCACCAATGCCACTGGCGATTAAATAAGCCTCGGCGCGGCGGGCCAGCGAACGGGGGTCGCGATCATAGCCCTTTCCGGTTGCCGGTTCAATCACGTCGCACGTCAATACCAATGTGGCGTCGTCAAAAAATGGATCAATAAACGCAGTGCTGGCATCGGGCATCAACAACATGTCCGATGCCTCAATACCCTTCCAGCCCGCAATGGACGAGCCGTCAAATGCGTGACCCTCAGAGAATTTCTCTAGACCAAAAGCGCTAACTGGCACTGTTACGTGTTGTTCTTTACCCTTGGTATCGGTGAAGCGAAAATCAACGAACTTGACTTCGTTGTCCTTCACCATTTTCATTACATCTTCAACAGCCATTGCATTCTCCTGATAATGTGTGCGGGAAGTAAAAAGTGAATTTGGTCGGTGCAGCAAATTATTTTGCGGATTCGAATCAATATATACAGCATGAACTGTGCCATCTCTAACAGCTTGATAACACGAAAAAAAATGCAGAATCTAAAGGTGTGCCCGAGAATAGCGCACCATTTCAGGGCGAGATTCATCCTAACGCACCATAACGGGGCATATCGTCCAAGCTGCCGCCCCAACTTTATTTGCCAGATTACGCTAATTTTTTATGACCCACCAATATGACTGATCGTTATGCCGTTGTCGGTAATCCTGTTGCGCATTCCTTGTCGCCCGATATTCATCTTGCGTTTGCGTGCGAACTTGGACATAACATTGTGTACGAACGAATTATTGCGCCGCTTGATGGATTTGTTGCGCTGGTCGATTCCCTTCGCAGTGGTGGGACAAAAGGTATAAACGTCACGCTGCCTTTTAAATTAGAGGCGTTTGAATATGCTCATCGCCGCACGTTACGTGCGCAATTGGCAGGCGCAGCAAATACCTTGAAATTTGACGCAATGGCCACAGACGGCACAGTCTCTGCGGACAATACCGATGGCGTAGGGCTAGTCCGCGACATCATTAAAAATTTGAAATTTGAAATTTCCGGCCGACGCGTGTTGGTGATTGGAGCGGGAGGCGCGGCACGCGGGGTCATGGGTGCGCTCATTGATGAAAACCCAAATTTAATTTCAATCGCTAATCGAACGATACATAAGGCAGAGGAAATGGCGCTGCGAACCACAGGCGTCAATTCTGCGGTGAAAATTGAGGCGCTCGATCCTGAACAATTGGCTTCAAGACAATTCGATATAGTTATTAATGCAACGTCTGCCAGCTTAAATAACAGCCTGCCACCGCTACCCACCTCGATTTTTGCGAACGGTAGTCTGGCTTACGACATGATGTACGGCAAAGAAACAACGCCATTTCTAATGATGGCAGCCAAAGCGGACGCAACCGCTGTAGATGGCCTAGGTATGCTCGTTGAGCAGGCGGCGGAGGCGTATTATGTTTGGCGGGGCGTGCGGCCAAAAACTGCGTCGGTCATCGCAACCATTCGTCAAAATCTCAAGTCCTGTTCTTGAATGATAAGAACGACATGAATGATTTGGCGCGGAAATTTATTGCTTGGTTTGGGCTTGGCCTAGCAGCCATTGTGGTGATTTTTCTTGCCTATCAGGGGTACGTCCTAGCAAAACTTTGCTGGTGGCGCAGTCACAATCCGACGACGACCGCCTTTATGAGTGCAAGATTGGAAAAAATGCGCGAGGCAAGAACCGTCGCCACCATAAAGCAGGTGTGGGTTCCATACGGAAAAATTTCGCCGCATTTAAAACGTGCGGTGCTGGTCGCGGAGGACGACAAATTTATCGATCACGATGGCTTCGATTGGCAGGGAATTCAAAAAGCGCTCGAGAAAAACGAAAAGCGCGGCAAAATTGTTGCGGGTGGATCGACCATTTCTCAGCAACTCGCAAAAAACCTGTTTCTGTCGGGCGAGCGTTCATTCGTCCGCAAAGGCCAGGAGGCAATTATCACGGTCATGCTGGAAAGCACAATGGACAAGGAGAGAATTCTTGAGATTTACTTGAATGTCATTGAATGGGGAGACGGTGTATTTGGTGCGGAAGCCGCCGCAAGGCACTACTTCGGAATTTCGGCCTCCCAACTGACTGCGCCACAAGCGGCCAGGTTGGCCGCGATCGTACCAAGGCCACGTTTTTACGACCGAAATCGCAATTCCCCCTATTTATTCAGATACACAGAAACCATCCTTGCGCGCATGCCCAATGCACAATTGCCGTGAAACTCGTTACAAAACCAGAACCAAATAAGGCGATACCTGAATGGAACTCATAAATTGGATTTTTTTCGGCCCGTCGAAGCTGATCACGGCGTTCCCTTACGCGGGATTCTTCATTGCAGCATTTCTAATTGGCATGCAACTGCTACGCACCGCCACTGCAAAGCAGGCACTCGGCAAGCAGTGGTTTAGAAAGGCACCGGTATTCACCGGCCTTCTCTGGGCTATCTTTAATCTATATGAGATGCAGTTGGCGGCGGTATTGGGGCCAGCAGCGGCTAACGCTGCCGCAAACGCAGGTCAGGCTGGAATACCGGTTCTACTAAGACTTGATCTGATTGTCTTGACACCGCTGTTGTACGTGCTGACAACGTTCGCGATGTATGGTCTGCTTTTTCAGGGATCCCGTCCGCCAACTCAACCGTCAATAGAAAACCCGACCCAACAGGACGAATAGGCTGACTTTGCCCAAGCGTCGTAGGATGGCAGGGCGCAGCCGCTATTTTGCAGGGCGTTCGCGCCGGGTTCGGTGTGGCATGCGCGGACGCGATGACGAACGGTGTGATGGATTGACCATATGAAGGCGGCTAATAGAACATGCAGGGGTTATCAAAAGAAATTTCTCAACCCGGGAAGTGAATGACGGAAAACAAAATCATAATCACTCGCCGGATTGAGAGAGTCTGAAGCAGGTAGTCTGCTTAGCCCATCGGTTTGATGAGCGGCGTGATAACCGGAGTTACCATTGGCGCAGGCTTTGCTGCGGGGGCTGCCTTTTTTGGAGCAGCCTTTTTCTTCGCAGCAGGCTTCTTTGCAGGCTTACTTGCTACTTTTTTTTTTGCGGCTGGCTTCTTGGCCGCTTTTTTTGCTACTGCCTTCTTTGCGGCTGGCTTCTTGGCTGCCTTTTTTGCTGCTGGCTTCTTAGCTGCCTTTTTTGCTGCTGGCTTCTTAGCTGCCTTTTTTGCTGCTGGCTTCTTTGCTGCTGGCTTCTTTGCTACTTTTTTTGCTGCTGGCTTCTTTGCTGCAGGTTTCTTAGCCGCTTTTTTTGCTGCCGGCTTTTTCTTGGCTGTTGCCATGATCAACTCCTTTCGATGGTTGGACCGAATTGCTTGTAAGGACCCGACTCTATTGAGCCGAATCACCAAGACATCAGTTCAGACGAACGATTGAGTGCTGGCATTTGCCGAAAATACTAGAGACGGCGAAACATCCTCACTCCACTCGCGGTTGCATGACCACATGAAACCAAATACGCAGAATCAAATAATCATCCGCCGCGAGCACTTGGTGATTCGGATTCTATGGAAGTTTTTTTTTGAACACCAGTTTTTAATGATGTCAATACTGCTTATTTGCAATCGATCATTGCAACATGGTAGCGAATCGATACTATATGCAATGTGATCGAATATTTTTTACACAATTTTCGAACTGTGTTTCTGTCGAAAATAAAAAATGAACGCCTGTTGCGCGATTATTCGTCGTGCAAAATTCGTTCGCCGGCGACCAAAGTTTCGAACGACTCGCGATCGCGCACAACAAAAATTTTGCTGCCGTCAACCATGATTTCCGCAGCGCGCGGACGTGAGTTGTAATTTGAGGACATGACAAAACCATAGGCACCGGCAGACAACACGGCGAGCAGTTCGCCCGCGTTCACCGCAAGGCTGCGTGCGTACCCGAGCACGTCAGCGCTTTCACAAACGGGACCAACGACATCATATTCTGACGTTTTTGCATTCGCATTTTTATCGACCTCAACAATCTCATGGTGCGCTTGATAAAGCGCTGGCCGAATCAAATCATTCATTGCGGCGTCAATTATCAGAAAATTTTTGTGCTCACCGGGCTTTACGTATTCAACCTTCGTTAACAGAACACCAGCGTTACCGGTGATCAAACGGCCCGGCTCAAGAAGTAACTCAACGTCCCGATTGCCCAATACTTGCTGTAACGCAGCGGCATAGGCTTGCAAATCTATCTGTGGCTCGTTGCTATAGGTGATGCCAACACCGCCGCCCGGGCAAATGTGCTGAATGACAATACCGTCTTCGGCAAGTGCATCAGCAAGGCCGACGATCTTGTCCATAGCCTCAATTAATGGCGCAGTATCAGTCAGTTGCGAGCCAATATGGCAGCCCACGCCGGCAACAGTGACACCAGGAAGTGTGGCCGCCAGGCGATATACATGTTTGGCGCGGTTAAAAGCGATGCCAAACTTGTTGTTCTTTAAACCCGTTGAAATGTACGGGTGGGTTTTTGCATCAACATCGGGATTAACGCGCAGACTGACCGGCGCGCTTAATTTCAAACCAACCGCCACTTCATTTAGCCGTATTAGTTCCGATTCGGACTCTACGTTAAAGCATTTGATTCCAGCCCTTAACGCAATGGCCATTTCCTCAGCGGTCTTGCCAAGACCGGAGAAGACCACCTTTTCCGCCCTGCCCCCCGCCAGTAATACACGCCTCAATTCGCCTGCTGAAACGATGTCAAAACCAGCGCCAAGCTTGGCGAGCACATTTAAAACAGCCAGGTTGGAATTGGCTTTGACGGCAAAACATATCGTATATGGCCGAGCGATTGTCCCATCACTCCGCGCCGTGGCCACAGCATGATCCAGGCGGCGAAAAGCAGCGGTTAATGCGGCGCGCGAGTAGATAAAACTTGGCGTGCCATGCAGCCGGGCAACGTCCGCCAGGTCAACATCTTCAAGGTATAGCTGACCGTTGCGTCGGTTGACGCCAAAATTTTCCAGCAAAGGTTTGCGGTTTTGGATCATGCTCTAAGATTTTCGAGCTGCAAAAATGACGCCCCAGAAACTGTTGACACCGTGGCGGGGCCAGAAGGGTTGGGTATCCGCAACGGTCCTTTCTGTCCGCAGGCTGACATTGTTGTGATGAACGCAAATGCGGTCAATGTGCGTACAATAAAACGAATTTTCATAGACACCCCCCCCAAGTCAGCCATGATGGTAACACGTCAAAACCGGTGGCCAGAAAGCAAAAAATGAATGCACCCGAAGCCATGAGCGAAAGTGACGACCAAAAAGAAGGCGCGCTAGCCGTCAGGCAGTCTCCAATTTTATTGCTGTTTACGGCGAAGTTGTCACACG
>JANPNU010000093.1:0-3781 GCA_031427615.1 Burkholderiales bacterium | reverse complement strand
GTTGTATCGCCACTAAAAATCAACCGTGCGTCGCCACTGTCAAGCAGGTAACCGACCGCAGGCACGACATGCTCGGCGGGGATTGCCGTAAATGTTCTGCCGCCAATATTCACCGGTTCCCCGACACGAATGGCCTGATAGGCCATAAATGCGGATTCCGGGGTTGGAATAACGGAAAAATCGGGCCAAATTTTCCAGTTAAAAATGTGATCCTTAATGATTTGAAGTGTTTCTGATGTCCCGTACAAGATAATGGGCTTGTTACGCATGCCACATACGGTATCGACCAAAAAAGGAATACTGGTGATGTGATCGAGGTGCGAATGGGTAATAAAGATATGATCGATCTTGGCCAGTTCATCGATCAAAAGATCGCCCACACCGGTACCGGCGTCAATCAGAATGTCGTCATCAACTAAAAACGAGGTGGTCCGCAGATCGCCGCCGATCCCGCCGCTGCAACCGAGTATTTTTATTCTCATGAATGGTTTATCGCTTCAATAATCGAGTTGGCATCCGGATGGGTTGGCCGGACGACGCGCCAAATACAAATTGCAATTATGCTCCCGACCACAAAAATCAAACAGTGCCGTACCTCACATACGGTAGCACCGTCGAGCAAATTGCCATCTGGGTCCCAGCCATTCAAACCAGCTGATTCAAACCCGATCTTTGTAGTATCGGTTCACGACCATCAACGCCACTCATCGTCGATGAGTCACGACCAATTGCCCTACAAATGATCCTGCCATTCGCGGACGGGAAAATCCCTATTTGTTTATCTTTATGACCGAAAGAAAAAGTCCATTTTGACACCGGCAATTTCAATCATATCGTGATCGCCTAGTTGCTGCGCTTGGACACCCAACGGAATGCCGTTAATTGTTGGGAAGACCGCACCTTCGACGTGGGTAATGAAAAATCCAGATGGACGACGGGTAATGACTGCCACCTGGACACCCGGCTTGCCAATAGTCGTCAAATTTTTAGTCAAATCCAGCGTTCTTCCAGCCGCCGCGCCGGAAAGCACCTGAATCGCAGCTTCACGGGTCACACCGGCGGCGGCCAATGGAGTGGGAGCTGCTGGCGCGCGCATCGGTGGCGGCGGCGGTGTAAACGGTGACGGTGCAAACGGCGGCGGTGAAGTTGCACTTAACGGCCGCATATTGGTCTGTGTGTCAGACATATTCGGTGCCTGCGCAGTGGCGGCAGAAGGCATGGCGGACATTGATGCGGTTGCCGACAATGACTGCACGACCGGAACAGCGGCAGGTTTGCGAATAATCATCGTGCGCTCGAAGTCGGCCGCGGCAGTCTGCACTGGCGTGTCGTTAAAATATTTGAGCTTGTGTTTGCCAATTTCGATTACGTCATTATTCTGCAAAAAATGTTTCTTTATCGGCTTGCCATTGACCAGCGTGCCGTTGGTCGAATTCAAATCCTCGATAAACGAATCATTCAAAATGGTGATAATTGCGGCGTGCTCGCCGGATACCGCCAAATTGTCCACTTGAATATCATTGTGCGGCTTTCGTCCCAAAGTTGTTCGCTCCTTCGCGAGCGAAATCTCCTTCAGAATTGTTCCGTCGACACTCAAAATCAGTTTTGCCATGATCGTAACCTTAGTAATAAACGTTGCACATGTGCGGCTTTTAAAGGGGAATAAAACGAAGTTGCATGCTATGCAAAATACGACTTTAACTTCGCCCAAAAACCACGCTGCACGGGGAAACTCTTCAACACTTTAATCAACATTACCGACACGTTATCGCGCCCGCCAGCATCGTTGGCCGCCTGAACCAGCTGTTGGGCGGTCAAATCAAGATTGGACTGCAAGGCGATCAAGGTCATCTGGATTTCTTCGTCCTCGATCATGTCATTCAAACCATCCGAGCAGAGCAAATAAATATCGCCGACAGCGACATCGTATGTTTGAATTTCGGTATCTACATCCGGATCGATCCCGACTGCACGGGTAACCAGATTTCTATTATGCGAAGAACGCGCCTCTTCTACCGAAATCAAACCAGAGTCAATTTGTTCCTGCAATAACGAGTGATCACGGGTAATAAGCTCCAAGGCATCATTACGCATCCGATAAAGACGCGAGTCGCCAATGTGGCCAACCGTGACAAAATTATCGTAAAACAAACAAGCCACCAGCGTTGTTCCCATGCCAGCACATTGCGGATCTTTTTGCGCGACATCAAAGATGGCGCGATTCGCCTCAGATACGTGCTGCTGTAGTAATTCCTGCGAAAGTTTGGTAGCAGCGTCACGATTCAACTTGCCAATCCGCCCCGCCGTCCAAGACTGGTCAAGCCCGGCGGCGATCACGGAGGTCGCCATGCCACTGGCGACTTCGCCGGCGTTATATCCCCCCATGCCATCGGCAAGCACCACCAAGCCGATTTCCGGCCTGGACTCGACGCAATCCTCGTTGTGCCCCCGAACCCGTCCGGAATCGGTCGCACTCGTTATTTGTAAAGCGTTTGTCAGCGCCACAATGCCCCCCCGACGCAATTCTGCTCTATGCACAATGCCGCCGCGCACACCATTTTCTATTCTATTTTTCGTAGTACCATTTTCTTCAAACCAACACGACTGCAACACGACTGAATTTGCTTGGAAATCTCCAATCCTGGTGAATCTAACAAATCCATTTTTTGACGTAAACACTTTCAAGAATAATAGCTTAAAAATGTTTTTTAATAAACAATTCGGGAAGCATCTGCAACCATTTGATTATATTGAATAAAAAACAAAAAACGTTGGTGTTTCGACAAATTAACGCCCAATGTAGCAATAAATCCCTCGACTTTTGCCGTTTTTCACTGCGGACAGGACGTTTGGCCGCCGTTTTTTTCAATTTTGTATGCCCGCGCCGATGAAACAAATAATTTCGATTGCGGCACAACGCCGATCAGGCTCCGCGACAGCGATGCCGTTCGAACACGCAAATTTGAGGGGATATGCCGGAACCAAGTTTCTGCCACAAATTTCAACTACTTCATTTCGGCGTCTGGCAACACGCCTATTTAGAATCGAAATTCACAGGCACTGTGCTTATAGTTTGGTGATCAGCAATAGCGTCGATTGAATTATTGCGTTCTAATAGTCGTCTAATAATTTTTTACAACATGAGGAGACTGGCGATGGATCGTTCCGCCTTTCTGCAAGACGATATTGACCCGCAAGAAACCCGCGAATGGCTGGATGCGTTGGACGCCGTGCTTGAAATTGAAGGGCCGGAACGCGCACATTTTCTGCTGGAATCTCTGGTTGATAAAGCTAGGCGCTCGGGGACCAACCTTCCCTATACGCCAACCACGGCATATATCAATACCATCCCGCCACACGCAGAGGATTTGTTGCCGGGTGATCAGGAAATGGAGCATCGCATTCGCTCCCTGATTCGCTGGAATGCGGTGGCAACGGTGCTGCGCGCCAACAAGGAGTCATCCGAACTCGGTGGGCACATCGCCAGCTTTCAGTCGGCGGCCACCTTATATGACGTTGGCTTTGACCACTTCTGGCACGCGCCTTCCAAAGCGCACGGTGGCGATTTGATTTTTATGCAGGGCCACTCGGCGCCGGGCGTGTATGCACGCGCATTTCTGGAAGGTCGGATTACCGAAGAGCAAATGGAAAACTTCCGCCGCGAGGTAGACGGCGAAGGTATTTCATCCTACCCCCACCCATGGTTGATGCCTGATTTCTGGCAATTTGCGACCGTATCAATGGGACTAGGCCCATTGCAGGCGATTTATCAGGCGCGCTT
>JANPNU010000092.1:0-11837 GCA_031427615.1 Burkholderiales bacterium | reverse complement strand
ACCGGCGCGCAAATGGGTGGATGGTTCCGCAAAGAAATTAACACCGTTGCAGATTTGAAGGGTCTTAAATTTCGTGTTGGCGGTTTTGCCGGTCGGGTTCTGGCAAAACTCGGAGTGGTACCAACCCAAATTGCCGCCAGCGATATATATCCCTCACTTGAGCGTGGCCAAATTGATGCTGCCGAGTGGGTTGGGCCCTACGACGATGAAAAACTTGGTTTTTATAAAGTCGCCAAGAATTATTATTATCCGGGTTGGTGGGAAGGTGGGCCTGAGCTGGATTTGTTTGTAAATGTTGGCGCATGGAATGCGCTGCCCGTTGCGTACCAATCAATTTTGGAGATGGCATGTGCGGAGGCAAACGTGGATATGCTGGCAAAATACGACGCGTTGAATCCGGCGGCGTTGCGCCGCTTGGTGGTAAATCACAAGGTGCAGCTTCGTCCGTTCAGTCGCGAAATTCTGAATGCATGTTGGTCGGCAGCCAACGAGGTTTATGCAGAGGAATCCGCAAAAAACCCCAAGTTCAAAAAAATTTACGATGCGTGGAAAACGTTTCGCGACGATCAGATTTTGTGGTCACGGGTGGCGGAACAAAATTTTGATCACTTTATGGCCGGGGCAAACCAAATCCGGAAGCGCAGTTAGCAACCATCAACCGCGCACGTTTTTGAGTCGTATTGTCAGGCGCTGGCGGAATCCATTTGCGGCAATATGACCCGCGCTTCGGTGCCGCCGCCGTTACGGGGAAGCAGGGTAAACGTACCGCGGTGCTGCTTGACAATCCGATCAACAATTGCCAAGCCCAATCCCGCGCCCGATGCGCCGGTGCGTGAATTCTCCAGCCGGGTGAACGGTTGTTTCAGCCGTTCAACCTCACTCGGCGCAATACCGACGCCCCGATCCATTACCGAAAGCTGCGCGGCGCCACCAGGCCGCCTGCTGGTGACGATTTTTAATTCTGAGTCAGCGTGTTTCATGGCGTTTTCAATCAAATTGATAATCACACGTTTGATCGCAAGCGGACGCAACAATAATGTCAGCGGGGTTTCCAGATCAAGTGTGATTTTGTGATCCGGATAACATCGCTGGGCGCGTTCGGCGGCCGCACGCACCATGAAGCTGAAGTCGCACGATTCAACATCTTCGTCACTTTCATCGCGCGCAAAGTCCATAAACTGGCCGATCACTCCGTTGATTTCCTCAATATCTTTTTCCAGGTCACGGCGCGATTGTTCGTCTGCTGGTAGCATTTCGATGCCGAGCCGCAGACGTGAAAGCGGCGTACGTAAATCGTGGGATACACCGGCCAAAAAGTTGGCGCGATCCTGATCAAGACGATGCAGGTCGTCACGCATTTGGTTAAAGGCGATGGCCACGGATTTGACCTCGGATGGGCCCATCTCCGCAATCGGCTCAGGGTCCTTGCCCCGGCCGATGTCTTTTGCCGCATTGGCGAGCGCTTTTAACGGACGATTGACCCGCCACATTAAAAACAGTGCACCGGCCAACGCCATGACCCCGCCGAACACCCCCCAGCCGACCCAGGCGAGGGTGTAATCCTGCGCAACAATGCGATTGCGTGGAAATACTACAAAAAATACTCCGTCTCGTACCGGCAGGCGGGTAATCAGAACCGGTGGTGCACCGGCCTTTTGTGGCCGGGCAAGCACAAAAATTTCGGCATGTTCACCGAGCTCTTCGCGCATCCGTTCTCGAAAGGCGCGCAACTGCGGAATGTCCGGCGCCACCGTCATCGGCTCATTGCCCCTGCCGCGAAAGACCCGCATGCCGCGTTCGTCACGCATACGCCGCAGGAATTCTTGTTGCTGTTCCGGTGGAATAATTTCGAGCGCGGCACGGATGGTTTTTAACTGGCCGATAAAGCCGATCGCCGCGAGTTGTACACGTGGCTCCCTTGAGTAGTATCGAAATAGGGCGATGGATACCAATTGACTCGCAATGAGCGCAAAGATCAGTACGATGGTGGTGCGCGCCAGCAAGGATTGGGGAAGTATTTTCATGTGCGGCGGCGGCGTCGCTTACGGCTGCTTGGTTCCGTCGGGGATAAACACATAACCTCGCCCCCACACCGTCTGGATATAGCGGGGGTTGGCCGGATCTTCGCCCAATAATTTCCGTAGCCGTGAGACTTGCACGTCAATGGCACGATCAAAGGTGTCGTGTTCGCGGCCCCGCGCGAGTTCGGTCAATTTGTCGCGGGAAAGCGGCACACGCGGATGTTCCACCAATACCTTTAGCAGGCCAAATTCGCCGGTTGTCATGGGGACCGCGGTGTTGTCGCTTAATAACGCACGGGTACCGAGATTCAGGGTAAACGGGCCAAAGCGGATCATCTCGTCACTAATTGACGGTGCGCCCGGCGTTGGCAGCGGCGCCTGACGGCGCAAGACGGCGTTGATTCGCGCCACCAATTCGCGTGGGTTAAAAGGCTTGGCCAGATAGTCGTCGGCACCCATTTCCAAACCAAGAATACGGTCAACATCATCCCCCTTGGCCGTCAGCATGATGATGGGAATATTGGCATCGGCCATGTCGGCTGCCGACCCGGGACCGGCACCACGAATACGACGACAAATCGCAAAACCGTCCTCATTCGGCAACATCACGTCCAGCACCACCAGATCATAACGATTGCGACTGAACGCGCGGTCGAGTGCCTGCCCGTCCGGCACCGTATCGGCGGCAAAGCCTTGTTCGGTTAAATAACGTTTTAATAAATCACGTAATCTGAGGTCGTCATCGACCACCAAAATGCGATGCCGGGGCGGGGTTGTTTGTGTTGTTTGGCTCATGGTTCAATCATAGTGGGCGTCAGCCAATAATCGGCTTAATATCGAAGGCACATTTGTAATCAATTGTAAGCGTTGTATGCGTGGTTTCCCCGCGCCCATGGGACTTTTTGTGGGAGCACGCATAGTGACCCCGGTATTTTCCAGCGCGCGTGAATTGTTCTGGTTACAGGCCGTTACGTTTTGTCGTCATCGTGAAATACCTTTGGTCGTTGATACCGGTATGTTTCGTTTCATGCCAATCAATTTACGACTAACTCGACCAACCAAAGGGATCAATATGAGCCGCAAATTATTTTCAATCGTTGTTATCTCGATCACCACTGCCTGCCTTGCCCTTGCATCGGGTGCGGCATCTGCTGGTGCCAATGACAACCCCGCCAAAGGCAAAATGGCAAAAATTGATCGCGACGGCGATGGCAAAATTTCACGCGAAGAGGCCGCGTCCTTTCCACGGCTCGCAAAACACTTTGATCAAATTGACAGCAATAAAGATGGCGGCCTGAGTCGGGACGAGTTGGTCACGGCGCGCAAGAAAGCAGCCGCGGCGAAATTTAAGGCGCTTGATGCCAATGGTGATAGTCGAATCAGCCGCGCAGAAGCCGATGCCAAAGCGCCGCGGTTATCCAAACACTTTGATCAGTTTGATACCAATAAAGACGGCTATTTGAGCAAAGATGAACTTGTCGCTGCACACAAGATGGCACAGGCAAGACGCTGAACCCATGATCTGCACAAATTCTATTCTGACCGGGGATTGTCATGACGATTCGTAAAGTGATACCGTTGTTATGGAAATACCTGCTGGTCGTCGCGACCTCGTGTATTTTGGCGTTTGTGATATCGCGTGATGGCCGGGCCGCGGATGGACCGGTCAAGAACATAGGTGCGTCGAGCAAATATGCGGTTGCCGGTGCCTACTCGGTAAACGCGATTGACCAAGAGTGGCGTGACGGTGAACGGGCGCGCACGGTGCCAGTACGAATCTTGGTACCGAATACTTCTGCGGGCGTGACCGAAAAACTTGATTCAAAACAGACAACGAAATTTCCAGTTATTATTTTTTCGCATGGCCTGGGAGGCAATCGATCGGGCGGGAAAATATGGGGAGAACACTGGGCCAGTCACGGTTACATCGTGGTTCATATTCAGCATCCGGGCAGTGATGAATCAGTCTGGCAGGGCAACAAAGGCGGCGAGGCCGTGGGCAGCATGAAAGCCGCCATGACGATGAGCAATATGGGTCTGCGGATTGGTGACGTACATTTTGTGATAGACGAAATTGTTAGGCGCAGCAAACTTGATGACAATGAATTTCGGTTTGCAGACGTCAGCAAAATTGGCATGTCTGGCCACTCGTTCGGTGCGCAGACAACCATGGCGATTGCCGGGCAGGCGACACCGGCGGGACGTGGACAATCAGGCTTTGACAATCGGATTACTGCTGCCATTGCCTTCAGTCCCAATGCCCGCATCAAAGTCAGTCTTGATAAGCAGTTTGGCGATATTCGTCTGCCAGTTTTTTCGATCACCGGAACACTTGACGGGTCCGTACTAAATGACGGAACCGAAGCGGCGCACCGAATGTTGCCTTACCAGCACATGCCAGTGGGCGACAAATATTTAGTTGTTTATGACGGTGGCGTCCATATGGCTTTTGGCGGCCAAAATACTGCCGGACGCAGGTCAATGGCGGTGCGCGATGTGGCGATTCAACAAGACGTGAAGGCGTCAACGCTGGCATTTTGGAATGCATATTTGAAAAATGATGCGGGCGCGCTTAAATGGCTAACCGACGCGCGTGGTGGATTTCGCGATACCTTGGCCTCGGCCGATCGCTTTGACACAAAGTAAAGAAACGTGTGAGGACAAAATGAAGCGTGATTTCAACCCTGAACATTTTGGCCGTTTAACCGCGGTAATTGGTGCGGCGGTTGCGGCGACAATTTTATCAATGGCCGCAATGGCCAAACCATCGGTCAGGTTGGATGCCGATGATGCCAGGCACCTGTTGAATCGAACGGGTTTTGCCGCCAGCCAAAATGAAGTCGAATCGTTCACTGGTTTGACCAGGCAGCAGGCGGTTGAGAAACTCTTCAGTGTCAATCGGGAGGTGGCCATCCTGCCGCCACCAAAATGGGTCAATGCGCCGATCATTCCGGCCAGCCAATACCGTGACATGACCCAAGAGGAGCGGCAGGCGGAGCAAAAATTAAACATTGAACGTGCATTCGATTTGCGCGAATGGTGGTTTCGCGAAATGCTGACAACACCATCGCCATTGACTGAAAAAATGACGCTTTTTTGGCACAACCATTTCGCTACCAGTCAACAAAAAGTCCGGCACACCGGGTTAATGTACCAACAGCACATATTGCTGCGCAAGTATGCGCTCGGGAATTTTGGCACCTTGTTGCGTCAAATTGCGCGTGACCCGGCGATGCTGATTTATCTGGACAACGCCAACAGTCGCAAAGAACAGCCGAATGAAAATTTTGCCCGTGAGGTGATGGAATTATTCACCCTCGGCGAGGGACACTACACAGAACAAGATATCAAACAAATGGCGAGGGCATTCACCGGCTGGTCGTTGGATCGAGAGACTGGTGAATTTATGTTCCGTCGTGGAATTCATGATGCCGGTGAAAAAACAATTTTTGGCAAGAAGGGAAATTTTGACGGAAATCAGGCGCTCGATTTACTGCTGAAGCGACCCGAGACCGCGCCATTTATCACCAGAAAATTATGGCGCGAATTTGTCTCACCGGTGCCGGATGAAAAACAGGTGACGCTATTGGCGGATATTTTTCGCGAGTCTGGTTACAACACGGCCAAACTAATGCAGGCCATGTTGACCTCGGATGCGTTTTACGCGGCGGATAGTCGTGCCAGCCTGATCAAATCCCCGGTCGAATTTGTGGTGGGAACCTTAAAGCTGTTTGAAATTAATCCGCCGAATTTCCGTCCGTTTGTGCTGACGTCAGCATTATTGGGACAAAATATTTTTTCGCCGCCAAACGTCAAGGGATGGCCGGGTGGAACAAATTGGATCAATTCCGCCAGTCTGTTGGGTCGCAAACAGTTCATCGATCGATTGTTTCGAAATGACAGCCAGATGGAGGCGGCGATGACGGCCATGGACGAAATGGCGGATCGAAGCGGCACCCCATCGCCGCCGGGTCGGACGCAGCGCCAGCAACGTAATGCCGAGCGATTAATGACGCCTTTGGAATTGAATCTTTCCCGCTGGGCGCGCCCGTATGCGGACGGCGTTGGCCGGAGTGATTTGTGGCACGGTGTCGGAGCCATGGCGAAGTTGGTGCTGGCAATGGCACCGAATGAAATGCCAACCGGTGATGACGCGGCAAACTGGGCGCGCGGCTTGGTGGGTGATCCCGCCTACCAATTGAAATAGAGGTACCACATGAACAGACGTCATTTCCTGCAGACCGCAAGCATTGCTGGTGCCGGTGGCATGTTGCCGTTTTTTGGCGAAATCAACGGCGTGGCATGGGCGCAGCCGACCGCAGTTAAAAATAGCGAATCGCCTTACAAAAATTTGCTGATCCTGATCGAGCTCAAAGGCGCCAACGATGGATTAAATACGGTGGTGCCGATTAATGACCCCAACTACGCGACGCTGCGACCGCGAGTCGGTTTGGAGCGCGCGAATCTAATTGGATTGACTGATCGCGAGGCGTTACATCCCTCTCTAAAACCGCTGGCCGCACTGTGGGAAAACAAGCAACTCGCGATTGTTCAGGGATTGGGTTATCCCAATCCGAACCTGTCACACTTTCGCTCCATCGAAATATGGGATACGGCATCCAAAAGCGACCAATACCTCGACGCCGGCTGGTTGGCGCGAACCTTTCAACAAACGCCTCCGCCCGCCTCGTTTGCCGCCGCCGGTGTGGTTGTTGGGTCAAACGATATGGGGCCGCTGTCCGGACAAGGTGTCAGGTCGATTGCGCTGGCTGATACGGCGCAATTTTTACGCACAGCCAAGCTCGCGCAGTCGGGCCGGGATGAAAGAAATCCGGCGTTAAAACATTTGTTGGCGGTTGAAAATGAAATTGTGCACGCGGCGGGCAAACTCAATACCAACTACGCGTTTAAAACAGAGTTTCCAAGGAATGGCTTTGCCGGTCAAATTCGTACGGCGGCGCAATTGGTTGCGAACCATGCAGGCATTGCCGCCATTCGATTGTCGCTGGGTGGGTTTGACACCCACGCCAACCAATTGGGGACTCACGCCAATCTGCTGGGTCAATTGGCCGAGGGCGTTGCCGCGCTAAAAGCGGCGTTAATCGAACTCAATCGATGGGATGCAACCCTCATCATGACCTATGCCGAATTTGGCCGCAGGCCAAAGGAAAATCAAAGCAATGGCACTGACCACGGTACCGCCAATGTTCATTTTGTAACCGGTGGCAGGGTGAAGGGCGGAATGTATGGTGAAGCACCGGCGTTGAATCGATTGGATGGCAATGGTAATTTGCCGTTTGCCGTCGATTTTCGGTCGATGTATGCCATGGTCATCAACCGTTTTTGGGGGCAAGACGCGTCGCAGGTATTACACGGCAAATTTCAGCCAATTGACCTGTTGAAGTCCTCGTAGGGAACGTCTAAAAACCTGCCCGTTACCGGCGTCCCGCGGGATACACTGCGATAAAGGCCGGTAGCCAATTTTTGGATGCACTGGACACTGGTTATCATTTTTACGTGACTCAAATGGTGAGGTTGGTAAGCCAAAAATACTTATTAGTCGCTATAACAATCATGACGTGAAATTTTTTTGCTTTTCCTCAACATGAAATGCTTTCAATTCCGCCGAAATAGTCACCATCTCCGCTACCGATAATTCCCGCCCCCGCCATACGGCTGGTACCTCCATTGATAGATGCAGATAACGTGCACCGCGTTTGCAAATCGATGCCGCCAAATTGACTGGCAGCGAACCGATGACAGTATCTCCCACTTCAACCTCGGCCGGATCAAGATGAGCGACCCAGCGATCGATAGCGAAGTTTTGTCCCTTCGCCCACTTGATCGCTCCAGGGTGGCGGGATACAAACCATGTGGTTCCATGCACTTTATTGGCAACGATTCGATTCATGCCCGCATGCTATCGGTAGCTCTGTGTCGCGTCGGCAGTGGCAAGCTTGCCGCTTCTCATCCAATCGCTGCAGGCAGACCAGTCCACTGGATGCCTGCTGGCAGGCCAGCGCGCCCGATGCGTCCCTGAAATCCTCTGGTCGGCAGCGGGTAGCAGCGAATATCATCAGCTGAGGCGTCGATCAAATCAGACATCTGCGCCATACAGCGATCCTTGTCAACCTGACTGCCAACCAGAAGGAAGACGCTGTATTCGATCGGTGCTGCGTGCTTGCACATCTCACGGTGAACACGTTGCAGACGGCTTGGGTTAGCAATATCGTAGCCGATGATAAAGGAGAGTTCGCTCATACTCAAAACGCTTCATGATTCTGCACGAGGCTTGACGACATCGAGGGTGCTGTAGCAACAGTGCCGGCCTTACCGATTGCAGATGACACGTCTGCGACACTCTCCGCCAATTGTTTTCTCAACCGCTCGGCCAATGGCTCCCATTCAGCGTAAAAGCGCGAGCGACCCGCTTTGCCGAGCAGGCAGGCACTGTCCGCTTGCGAGAAATCGTCCTGGCGCAATTTTTCTGTCCTGAATAACATCAATGCATGACGGTCAACATCGACACGCAGCGGCTCCACGATATCGCAGGCCAGCGACTCGCGACCGAAATCCAGGGTGTGATAAAAGCCGACAAATGGGTCGAGTCCGGCACCATACAATGCCAGAATCGCCTCTGCGTGAAGCAGTGTATAGCCGAGCGAGAGTACCGCGTTTACGGGATCCTTCGGTGGCCGTCGATTGCGCTGGCTGAATTTCAGGTGCTCTGGTAGCAGGTCACTTAAAACCGCCGAAATACGCCGCCGCACCTGCGCCCTCCAAGCCCCGAAGTGAACTAATCGACGATTGTTGGTCTACGGCGGCAATGGCGGTTTCCAGTCGGCGGCCAGCTACCGTCAGCACATAGCGTGACATCGGCTCTGACTCCCGCCGCTCAGCGAGAAACAACGCCTGCGCACGCAGCTTCATTTCGACGATGGCGCGCGAAAAGCGCAGGCAGAAGTCGCCGTCCTGCGAGAGGTGGTACAGTGCCACCCGCCGCGCCGCGTCGTTATGCGGGCGACCGAGCAACATTGTTGGCACCTCTTTGCGGCCAGACAGCACCACGACACCAATATTACGTTCTCCGAGCTTGCCGAGTAGGGAAGACGACAGGGTGACATCGCCGCGCAGAAAGACACGTGAAAGCGGTGCAAGCGGCACCGTGCCGACACGCTCGCCATTTTCGAAAAATACCAACGCCTCGCCATCTGCTTTTAGTGTGACTCCGCGCCGATCTACGTAGAGACTCGTCATCTTGCTTTCCTCGCGTCAAACAATCACAAAAAAAGTCGTTACCGGTTGCGTTGCCAACCCCAAGCCTTCGTTCTTCATTCGCGGGTCGAACCCTTATTTTTGAATTCTGTGGTTTTTAGTTGGATGATTTGCGGGTGAACGCTTATTGCACCCATGTCGGGTCGATGTATCGCGGTCTCGCCAGCATCGTTGCAATGAAAGACGCCGGTGAGTTCGGCGGTACCGTCACCTGCGCCAATGCCACGTGCAAGCGCCCGCCGCCAGGCGAGAATGATCAACGGCAGTTCTTTGAGCGCGTTGCCTATTAGAACCATGTTGAAGGTGAACTTGTCCCCCGGCACGAGAAACTGCGAGCCACATTCCGGAGGTTCGATTACATAGGGTACCGGGATTGCCGAGAACTTTTGTAACGTGTGCTCGGCAGGCGGTGGTGGAGAAAAAATTGCCGGGTAGGGACAGGTAGAAATGAGTGGACAGCCGCCACATTCTTTCTGGTGAGTCATACAAGCGAGCTGTCTCAGTGCATGGCCGAAGGCACCACGCAGCGTCGAGCCTGCAAAGTCTGGCAAGCGCAACGGTGTTGATACGCGCCATTCAAAACGATATCGGGCCAGCGGAAACGTAGTGAGTGCGCTCACGGATTCGATGGTGTGCGCGGATGTAGCGTCGATATGTGCGCCTCCATACGCGACAACGATGTCCGTAGACGGGGGAGCTCGTCGGCGACGACGCGCCAAATTACCTCGGAATCTATGCCGAGATAGTCATGTACAAGAATATTACGAAAACCCGCAATCGCGCGCCAAGGAATATCGGGCTCGCGAGTTTGGATTGTTTCGCTCAGGCGCTGGCTGGATTCGGCCAGCGTTTGCAGGTTGCGTACGACGGCATCCTGAACAAGACGTGAATTTCTGAAACGTACTTCGTCACCGCCAATATATTCATCAATGCGTTCGATGCACTCGAGCATATGGCGAAGGTAAAGCGCGTCGGAATGTTGACCTGGTTTCATGGCGCTGAATTCAGAGTGGCTGGGCTTCGCGCAGCACCTGCTCACGCACCATCGAGTGAAGTGCGGCTTCGGTCGCGACATCGACGTGACGACCGAGCATTTCCTGTGCATCCATTTGTAGCGCGCCCAGGGCAAATCCGGAAATGCCGGGTGGAACATCGACCAGTAAATCAACATCGCTCGTGTCATCATCATCGCCACGTGCCATGGAGCCAAATACACGCCCATTGCGCAGACCATGCCGTGCAACAAGTGCTCGCAACGCAGTGCGATTGGCTTCGACAAAGGGTGACATGATGGCATTTTCCTGTTTTGGTGAATTCGCACATTTTGTACTCTTAATGGCCATTTGCCTAGCCCTTGACCCAGTCCTTGACCCAGTCCTTCAGTCGTTCTTCAAGGCGTAAATGGCTGAACAATGGCTAGGACATTAGAGTTTCGTTTCTTGACGGGCATGTCGTGACATCGCCCGTTATAATGTCGGCATGAATTTTGTCGCATTTGAAACCTCGTCGGATTGCCTGTCCGTTGCCGTTGCCCACGGCGACGTGACCACGTCTGAAGACGTTGCCGATGCCGCGCAAAAAAATTCTGAATTGGCATTGCCGTTGATGCACCGCTTATTAAAATCGGCGTCGCTTTTGTTAAAGGACATTGATGTGGTGGTGTATGGGCAGGGGCCGGGTTCGTTCACTGGTATTCGAATTGCCTGTGGTTTGGCGCAGGGGCTGGCGTTTGGTCTCGGCAAACGGGTTATTGGTGTGCCGTCAACGCTGGTGTTGGCCGCCCAAGCGCATGCCAAAATGAACAACGGGCTCGACAAAATAGTTGTTGCTATTGATGCGCGCATGGGTGAAGTCTATTTCGCCGTGTATCAGCAGGATGCGTCAATGGATTGCGGGTTTGCTGAAATTGTTGCTGCCGTGCTCGTCAAGCCAAATCAGTTACCGGACGTTGCGATCTGGCTGGAAGGTCATGGGCAGGTCGTGGGCATTGGCAGTGCGTTCGCCGATGCCGGTTTGCGTGCTGCATTATTGGCTGGATTACATTCAGTGAATGTTGACATTATTGAGCCAGCATTGCCGCAGGCGACGGCGTTGCTGGCCATTGCACAGCGTTTAACGCGACGCCTTGGTGATGCGGCAACACACCACCCGCGTGATGCCGCGCCAATCTATTTACGAAACAATGTCGCCATGACCATTGATGAGCGGCGCCAGTTTCACGCGGCTAAACAACAAGCGCATCTGGACGCGGCATGAGTGCGGTTTTGCGCGATGAGCGTAGGCCAGATGTCTCAACTTTGGTCATTCGACCACTCGCTGAATCTCAACTACCCGACCTCGTTCGTATTGAGTCTGGGGTGTATGCATTTCCATGGAGCATTGGTAATTTTCGCGATTCACTTTTTTCAGGGTATGACTGTCAGGGGGTCTGGGTCGGCGAAGAGTTGATCGGTTATACGATTGAGATGCCGGCATTGGAAGAGGCGCATTTACTGAATCTTGCCGTGGGCCGAGCGCGCGCGCCTGTTGGCATTGGGGTAT